>JADGAQ010000017.1 GCA_015231925.1 Magnetococcales bacterium | reverse complement strand
AAACCCCTGCTGGGGACCATGATGGTCCCCAGACCCCTGCAATAATGCAAAAATGGAACAGAAACGGAATAAGGCCGGGGGCTTGGAATCCGTGGGTATGCATGGTCAATCGTGAAAGGAAGGGTTTCCGGAGAGAGAATCTTCCCGGAAACCCGTATTTCAAAATGCTATTTGGTCTGTTCCTTGGTTTTCAGAAATTTCAGTTTCGGCCATTCCGACTGTGTTGTTTCCAAATGCCAACTGTTTCTCGCCAGAAAGACCACCGCTTCCGTATGGTCGTCGGCCAAGGCCGGAAGATTCTGATCCTGAAAGCGCTTCAATTCATGGGGATCGTCCGCTTCCACCCAACGAGCCGTGAATAGCGACGTTCCCTCGTAATGCACCGGAATGTTGAATTCCGTGCGAATCCGGTCGGCCAGTACCTCGAATTGCAAATTTCCCAACACACCGATGATCCAATCCCCCCCCAACCGCTTCTTGAAAACACGCGCAGCACCCTCTTCGCCCAATTGCTGCAACGTCCTGCCGAGATGCTTGGCCCGCATGGGATCATCGGTTCTCACCAGCCGCAACAACTCGGGTGCAAAACTCGGAATACCGGTGAACTGCAACGGTTCGCCTTCGGTCAGGGTATCGCCGATACGCAAAACGCCATGGTTGGGAATGCCGATGATGTCCCCCGGCCAGGCATCCTCCACCCGTTCCCGGTCCTGCGCCAGAAAGAGCAGGGGATTGTGTATCACCATCTGTTTGCCGGTTCGGACATGGAGCAGTTTCATACCCCTCTGGAAATGGCCTGAACAGATGCGCACGAAGGCGATGCGATCCCGGTGTTTGGGATCCATGTTGGCCTGAATCTTAAAGGTGAAGGCCGACACCCCCGGTTCGTCGGGCTGGATTTGTCGAGTCGTTGTCGGTTGGGGACGGGGTGGCGGGGCCCAGCGTCCCAACCCCGAAAGCAGATCGTGAACCCCGAAATTGTTCAACGCGCTGCCAAAGAAGACCGGGGTGCGGTGTCCGGCACGAAAGGCTTCCAGCTTGAAGGGATGGCAGAGTTCCCGCACCATGTGGGCCTCTTCCTGCAATTTGGCCAGGGCGGGGGCGGGCAGGTGCTGTTTCAACTGATCATCGTCCAGTCCGTGGCAAATGGCGGTCGTCTCGCCGATCCGCTCCCGATTTTTCTCCATCAGCAGCAGGGTGTCGGAGTGGAGGTTGTAACAGCCGAGGAAATCCTGACCCATGCCGACCGGCCAGGTGATGGGGGAGGTTTCCAACGCCAGTTCGTGTTCGATTTGCTCCAGCAGGGCGAAGGGATCCCGTCCTTCACGGTCGAGTTTGTTGATGAAGGTGATGATGGGGATGTCCCGCAATCGACAAACCTCGAAGAGTTTGCGAGTCTGGGTTTCGATGCCTTTGGCTGCGTCGATGACCATGACGGCGGAGTCGACGGCGGTGAGGGTTCGGTAGGTGTCTTCGCTGAAATCCTCGTGTCCCGGCGTATCCAGCAGGTTGAAGGCAAAGCCGTCGTAACCGAAGGTCATGACGGAGACGGTGACGGAGATGCCCCGCTCCTGTTCGACCTTCATCCAGTCGGAGCGGGCGCGTCGCTGTTGGCCGCGGGTTTTTACGGCGCCTGCCAGTTGGATGGCCCCTCCGAAAAGCAACAATTTTTCGGTGAGGGTGGTTTTTCCCGCATCCGGGTGGGAGATGATGGCAAAGGTGCGTCGCTGGGCAATCTGTTCTTGCAGGGGCGTCATGGCTACCAACGGAAGGTTGCTGCCTGAATCAGGCTCTGAAAAGGATCAGCATGCCCCCTATTGCGGCGGCGGTCAAGATCAGGGGGCGAATACTGCTTTGATCGAGGTGTCGTGCGACCCGGAACGACAGAAGAAACCCCAAAACAACCCATGGAAACTGCTGCAGGCCATGAATGAAATCATTCCAGGCAAAGCGGTGTATGGATATCAAAGTGGTGATGGAAAGGACGCCCCCGCCGATGAAAAAGGCGGCTAATTGAGCCCGAAGAGGTTGGGTGCGTAAATTTTGCCAAACCAGCAGCATGGGTGGACCCCCGATGGTGGTGGTCAGATTGAGAATGGCGGAGAAGGCTCCGGCCAGACTGACAAGAACGGGCCGTGGTTCGAAGGAAAACGTGAAATAAGACAGGAGTGCGCTTAGAATGATCATGCTGCCGCAAAAATAGGAAAAATAGGGACCTTCCATATAGATCAATAGGGCTGACGCAATAACAAGACCCGGAAAGTATCCAATAAGGCTGTACTGGATGTTTTTCCGATCCAGGGCCATTCCATCCCGCAGGATGGTCATCGAGGTCAGCAACAGACTGCACATCATCAAAGGTCCTGGAAACAACTCGGGCGCCAACAGGACAATCCAAGGGGAGACCAGCAGAGCGAAGCCGAAGCCCGTGGCTCCCTGAAAGGCGGCCCCCATCACGATCAACGCGCTCGCAACCCACTCCGTCATGATTCCCTCTCGAAATGTACAATTCCCGGCGTGGAATGTAGCAGGAAATGCTGCTTTCTGAAAAAAGATTTGCTAGACTCCCCCGGTTCGATTCGGAGAACGGGATTACGGGTCTTTCAGGAGCATGGGATATGTTCAACGGCAAGGTGGTATTGGTTACGGGCGGAACGGGCTCTTTCGGCAAAAAGTGCATCAAGCGTATCCTGGAACGCTATCAACCCGAAAAACTGATCGTTTTCAGTCGGGACGAATTGAAGCAGTTCGAAATGTCCCAGTATTTCAGCATGGACCGTTACCCCTGCATTCGATATTGGCTGGGGGACGTGCGGGACCGTGATCGCCTGATGCGGGCCTTCAACGGCGTCGATTATGTCATCCATGCCGCCGCTCTGAAGCAGGTTCCCGCTGCGGAGTACAATCCCTCCGAATTCATCAAGACCAATATCAACGGCGCGATGAATATCATCGATGCCGCTCTGCAGAACAACGTGTCCAAGGTATTGGCACTCTCTACGGACAAGGCCTGCAATCCGGCCAATCTCTACGGGGCCACCAAACTCTGTTCGGACAAGCTGTTTTGCGCCGCCATGGTCTACAGCGGCTTTCGGGGTACCGCCTTTTCCGTCGTTCGTTATGGCAACGTGGTGGGCAGTCGCGGCTCGGTGGTGCCTTTTTTCCAGGAGCGCAAAAAAACCGGCGTTCTGCCCATTACCGACCCCCGTATGACCCGGTTTTGGATCACCCTCGAACAGGGCGTTGATTTTGTCCTCTCCTCCCTGGCCCAATCGACGGGCGGGGAGATTTTCGTGCCCAAGATCCCCTCCATGAAGGTGACTGATCTGGCCCAGGCCATCTGCCCCGAGTGCGAGTTGAAGATCGTGGGCATTCGTCCGGGGGAAAAACTCCATGAGATTCTCATCAGCGAGGACGAGGCCCGCAACGCCTTGGAATTCGAGGATCGCTTCGTGGTCCAGACCCAACCCCACATGCTCAAGCAGATGATCGCCAAACATCCCGAGGCCACCCCCTGTGCGGACGGTTATCTCTATGTTTCCAATACCAATCCCCACTTTGTGGATGTCGAGGGGTTGCGTTCCATGCTGGATCAGATTTCCGAGGACTATTCCATCGAAGGATCGCGTTGGCGGGCCGACGGCAGCCCGGATGGAACCTGCTGATCCTTGCGGATTGGCAGTGGGGAGTGCTGGGCCGGACCGGGAACGATGGGTGGGATGACGGAATCGCCTTCGATGAGTGGCACCATGGAAACGGGACTTTGGCAGGGACGGGTGGCTGTACTGGGGCTTGGCTCCATCGGGATGCGTCACAGTCGGAATCTCAAAGCGCTGGGGGTTGTCGATCTGGTCGGCATGGACCCTGATGCGGGACGCCGCGATCGATTTGTCGAAGAGATCGGCGGCCGGTGCTACGATCGGCTGGATGAAGCCTGCCTGGCCGGAGTGGGCCTGGTCGTGGTGGCCAGTCCGAATCGTTTTCATCTGGAACAGTCCCTTTTTTGTGCCCGGCAGGGTTGCCATCAGTTGATCGAAAAACCTCTGGGCACGGACCTGGAAGCAGCCAGGCGGTTGGAAGGGGAGATCACCTCCCGAGGGCTCTTTGCCCATGTCGGCTCCAACTGGAAGTTCCATCCGGCTTTGCAGACCCTGCACGATCTGCTTGGTCGTGGCGCTGTCGGGCGGGTGACCGGGATGCAGGTCTTGACCGGCCAGTGGTTGCCGGACTGGCACCCGTGGGAAGATTATCGCCACGGCTATTCCGCCCGTGCCGACCTTCAGGGGGGGGTGGTCTTCGACTCCCACGAACTGGACTATGTCACCTGGCTTTTGGGGCCCGTGAAACGGCTCCACGGTATGGTGCATCACAGCGGCTCTCTGGAAATCAGCACCGAAGATGTGGCGGTGGTTGCCTTGCAGGTTGAGTCGGGGGCGCTGGCCACGATTCACATGGACTACATTCAGCGGGAGTATCGCCGCCGTTATCACATCTCCGGAGATCAAGGCACCCTGGAATGGGATATGCGTACCGGTGAAGTACGTCTTTTCGATGCGCGGGAGCGCAAGGAGAGCCTGTTTCCCGTGCATGAAGCCGATTTGAACCTCATGTATCTGCGGCAGACCCGGCATGTTCTGGAAGCGATGGCTTGCGGAGGTGCGCCCGTTACGCCGGTTTCCCATGCGGTCCGGGTTCTGGAGTGCCAGTTGGCCGTACGCAACGACTCAGTCATGAGTTGAGCTCATCGGGGAGGGATCGTCTCCTTCGGGATTTGGCCCAGGATGGAACAGCAGGATGGTGAATGGCGAGATGACTCTTTCGGCTCCTGTCCTCGAACCGATCCGCGACCAGGATATTGCCGAAGTGTGCGCCTTCATTCGGGAGCATCACGCCACCACCATGGGGCTCCTTCCCTGCCAGCGCGCCTTTTGCCATGACTGGGATCCCGACAAACCCAATAACGGTTACTTGTTGCGCGATGGTGAGCGTTTGGTCGGGGTTCTGGGGGCCATCTATTCCCGTCGCCTGATCCGGGGGCGCGAGGAACGCCTTCTCAATCTGACCAGTTGGGTGGTGCTGGAGCCGTATCGGGCCCACAGTCTGAAGCTGATGCAGGCTTTGTTGAAACAGCCCGGTTTCCATGTCACCAGCCTCTCTCCGAGTGCCCATGTGGTGCGTCTTTACGAGCGGTTGAAGTTTCAATTCCTCGACAATGCCAGCGTCGGCATTCCGCACCTGTTTCTGCCACGGCTGAAAGGGGGCGGGTTATGCACCGAGGAGGTTGACCTCCTGAAAGAGGGTTTGCCCGCCGAGGTGGTGCGGATTCTGCACGATCACGACAATATGCCCAGCATGGTGGGCACGCGACGGCTGATCGTGGGTACACCGCAACGCTCCGCCCTGGTCTTTTTCCGCATCGCACCCCATTTCTTGCAGCCACTTCTGGCAGCCACGCTTCTCTATGTTTCCGATGCGGAAATTCTGCTTGCCAATCTCGATTTGGTGAAGCGACACTTGCTGTGGCGTTATCGGGCCTTGCATACGCGGGTGGCTTTGCGGCATCTGGGGGGGCGCAGACCCTGGCTGGCCTGGGACTTCCTCGATGTCAACCGGCAACAATATCTGAGTCAGACCCTTCATGCGGCGGATTTCGATAATCTCTATTCGGAATGGGTCGCCTGATTCTTCGGGAGAATACGATGGCCAGTGCAAATTATCTCAAACTGAAACGTCTGTTTGCCGAATCGCTGGGTATTCCGGAAAGCCAGGTGGTGGAAAGTCTCTCCTATAATACCATTCCCCAGTGGGATTCCATTGCCCACATGGCCATGATCGCCAACCTGGACGATGCTTTCGGGATCATGATGGATACCGATGATGTGATCGACTTGAGCTCCTTCGGCAAGGCGCTCGCCATTCTGGCCAAGTACGGTATCGCGTTTGATGAGTGAGCTGGAGCAGGTCCTGATCACCGGAGCGTCGCGGGGTATTGGTGCGGCGGTGGCGGAAGGCTTCGCCCGGCTGGGGCACCCCTTGATTCTGACGGGACGTTCCGAGCCGGCATTGGCTGACAGGGCGGCTGCCCTGCATCAGGCCTACGGTGTTGCCGTGGATTTTCGGGCCTTCGATGTCGGGGATGCCGCAGCGTGCAAGGAGCTGTTTCTCTCCTTGGGGGAGCGCGCCAAAAATCTGGGCGTTTTGGTGAACAATGCGGGCGTGTTGCACGGTGGTTTATTGGGCATGATGGCCCAGGCGCCACTTGAGGAGATGGTGCGAACCAATTTCCTGGGCACCTTCCAGATGATGCAACTGGCGACACGGTTCATGATGCGGCGCAAGGCCGGCTGCATCATCAACCTGACCTCCATCATGGGTATCGAGGGTGCGGAGGGTCTGTCGGCCTATGCCGCCACCAAGTCGGCGGTGATCGGCCTGACCCGTTCTGCGGCCAAGGAGCTGGCGCCTCTGAACATTCGGGTCAACGCGGTAGCTCCGGGTTTCATCGCCACCGATATGACGGAACATCTGTCCGCAGCGGATCGGGAAAAACGCTTGAACAGCATTCGCATGCGCCGGGCGGGAACGCCCGAAGAGGTGGCGGAGCTGATTCTGTTCCTGGCTTCCGAAAAGGCGCGCTATATCAGCGGGCAGGTCATCGGCGTCGACGGGATGATGACTTTATGAGTTTCTGGAATCGGTTGGCCGTTCATGGGGCTCACCCCGCCGTTCTGGAAGAGGGCGGTCCAGGGCTGAACTACCGGGAACTGGATGCGGAAGTGGAGCGTGTGGCCCGGAGTCTGGAGCGTTGGCCGGGCAAGGTTCTCGGTTTTTTACGCCTGCGTAACACCACGGGCTCCCTGATTGGTTATCTGGCCGGTCTGCGGGCCGGACATGCCCTGATGCTTCTGGACGAGGAGCTTCAGCCGGAACGGGCGGCCCATCTGCAGGCCTTGTACGGCCCATCCTGGGTCTGGCAGCCACTTTCCCGTGGGCCTGATGCCCTTATTTCCTCCCACGGCCACGGCTTGTTCCCGCTTTCCTCACGGGAGGAGGTGGTGATTCATCCCTCCCTGGCCCTGTTGCTGACCACATCGGGATCCACCGGCAGTCCCAAGGCGGTTCGCCTGGCGGGCACGGCGTTGCAGGCCAATGCCGAGGCCATCGTGGCCTATTTGCAGCTTCATCCCGGGGAACGCCCCGTCACCACGTTGCCGATGCACTATTCCTACGGTCTTTCGGTGGTCAACAGCCACCTTGCGGCGGGGGCAACGCTGCTGATGACCGGGCGTTCGCTGGTCAGTCGTGAGTTCTGGGCGTTTTGTCGGCAGGAGCGAGCCACCTCTCTGGCGGGAGTGCCCTATACCTACGGCATGCTGGAGCGCCTGCGCTTTTCGGGCATGGCACTGCCCCATCTGAAGACCCTGACCCAGGCGGGCGGGCGATTGGAGGCCGATGCCGTGCGTCGTTTCGGGGAACAGGCCCGGCAACACGGTCGGCGCTTTTTCGTCATGTACGGACAGACGGAGGCTACGGCCCGAATCGCCTATCTGCATCCCGACAAGGTGTTGTCCAAACCGGGCAGCATCGGCCAGGCCATTCCGGGCGGCAATCTGAGTCTGGAACGGGATGGACGTCCCGTGGAGCCGGGTGAAGAGGGGGAGTTGATCTATCGAGGCCCCAATGTCATGCTGGGACTGGCGGAAAGCCGTGCCGATCTGGCGCGGGGGGATGAGCTGGGGGGGCGTCTGGCCACCGGGGATTTGGGGCGCGTCGATGAAGAGGGGGACTATTTCATCACCGGTCGCACCAAACGGTTTATCAAGCTCCACGGGCAGCGGCTCAACCTGGATGAGGTGGAGAAGGAGTTGCTGGATGGCGGCTGGGACTGCGCCTGCGGCGGGCGGGACAATCTCCTGGCCGTGGCCTTGCTTCCCGGACAGGCGGTGGATCGGCTCCCGGCGGAGCTGTCCCGTCGTTTTGGCCTGCACCATTCGGTGATCCGGTGTATCGAAGTGGCGGTTTTCCCGCGGTCCGCCGCAGGCAAACTTCTGTATGACAACCTTTTTGCCGGGCAATTGTCATGACGGAGAGTCCTCTCCAGACGGATAGCGCGTTTTGGCAGCAGTCTCCCTATGGTCTGCCCAGGGAGGCCAAACGGGCATTCCTTCAGGAGCATATCGGCAGATTGCAGCGTTTCCATGCCCGGTCCTGCCCCGAATACGGGCGTTTGCTCACCGCCATGGGTTGTGATGAGGATTTCGGGACTTTGGAAGAGGCGCCGTATCTCCCGGTAAGACTTTTCAAGGAGTTCGATCTGAAAAGTATGCCTGCCGAATCGGCCTTCAAGGTGTTGACCTCCTCGGGCACCACGGGTCAACCTTCCCGCATCCATCTGGATCGGGAGACGGCCATGGCGCAGACCCGGGTTCTGGCCAGCATCCTGAAGGACTTTATCGGTGGGCGGCGCTTGCCCATGATTCTGGTGGATCATGCCGGAGTGGTGAAGGACCGGCGCTCTTTTTCGGCGCGTGGTGCGGGCATTCTGGGCATGCTCAACTTCGGCAGGGACCACTTCTACCTGCTCGACGAGGCCATGAATCCGGATTGGCAGGGGCTGGAAGCCTTTTTGGAACGTCATCCCGAAGGGCCGATCCTGCTTTTCGGTTTCACCTTCATGGTCTGGCAACACTTCTACAAGGCGTTGGCCGGCGCCCCCCGCCCCGTGGATTTGAGCCGGGGCCTGTTGATTCACAGCGGCGGCTGGAAGAAGCTGATCGACCAGGCGGTGGACAATGACACCTTCAAGGCGGCGCTCAGGGAGGCTTGCGGGCTCTCCCGGATAGCCAACTTCTACGGCATGGTCGAACAGGTCGGTTCCATTTTCATGGAGTGTGAGCAGGGGGTGCTGCACGCCTCGATCTTTTCGGATATCCTCGTGCGGGATCCCTACGACTGGCGGGTGTTGCCCCAGGGACGGGAAGGGGTGATCGAACTCTTTTCCATCCTGCCCGGCAGCTATCCCGGCCATGCCCTGTTGACCGAGGATCTGGGCGTGGTGCTGGGAGAGGATGACTGTTCCTGCGGTCGGAAGGGGCGCTATTTCCGGGTGCTGGGGCGCATTCCCCGGGCGGAGGCCCGAGGCTGCAGCGACACCTTTTCCGAGGTGACCCGTGTCTAATCCGCTGCATCGGCTTCTTCCGGCTTCGGGCAGCTTGCAGACGGTGTTGGCTCAGAAACCCCTGCAGCCCTTTGCCGACGAGACGATCGCTTTCGTGGAGGCGGTTTCGGCGTCCATTCTGAAGGATTGGCGCTTTCGGCCCCACCCTGAGCTGATGGCGCTGGCCTTCTGGATGCGGCGACCCCGGCTGCTGGCACTGCAACGGGAGATGATAACGGATGAGACCCGGGGAGTACGCCTGGCCAGGGGGGTGGTTTTCCATATCGCGCCGGGCAATGTGGATACGCTCTTCGTCTACTCCTGGTTTCTCTCCCTGCTCATGGGCAACATCAATATCGTCCGGCTCTCTTCGCGGAACTCCGTGCAGCAGAACCTTCTCCTGGAGTTGCTGGCCGGGTTGCTGGAGGAGGAGTCCTTCCGGGCCATTCGGGAGCGCACCCTGGTGGTTCGCTACGAGCGGGACGACGGTTGGAGCGAAATCATCTCCCGGCAGGTGAATATGCGGGTTCTCTGGGGCGGGGACGAGACCGTCGCTCATCTGAGGAGCCTGCCCTTGCCCCCGAGAGCCACGGAACTGACCTTTCCGGATCGCTTTTCCCTGTGCGCTCTGGGGGTCGAGGCCTACCTCGCCCTGACGGACAAGGCGGATCTGGCCGGACGCTTCTATAACGATGCCTACTGGTTTGGCCAAATGGCCTGCTCCTCGCCACGGGTGGTCTTCTGGATCGGCGAGGCCGGAGCCGGTCTGGAAGAGGCGCGTCGCCTCTTCTGGCAGGAGCTGGAACGGATTGTCGACCTGAAAAAACCGGAGTGGCAGCCTCATGTCGCCATGGACAAACAGGTTGCCGCTGCGGCAATCGGTCTGACGGTGGAGGGGGTTCATCTTCTGCCGGGGGGGACGGCTCACCTGCAGCGCCTCTGGTTTGAGGATCCGGGGTCGATGCCCCGTGAGCGCCACTGCGGCGGGGGGCTCTTTTTCGAAAGCCGGTTGGCGGATCTCGATGCCCTCTTCTCCTGGACCCGGAGCAAGGATCAGACCGTGACGCTCTTCGGATACTCCCGCGAGGCCATCGGTTCCTCGGTGCGACGGGTGGGACCGGAGGGGGTAGACCGGATTCAGCGCGTCGGCGAAGCCCTGGATTTCGCCCCGATCTGGGATGGACATGATCTTCTGAGAGCTTTCAGCCGGTTGCTTTGCCTTCCTCCAGCGGAACGAAAAGGGGATGCCAGTGTCTAGCCTCCTGAGAGACATTTATCGTTCGTCACTGGTTCAGGATATTGATATTCCGAATGCCCTCTTCAGAAGTCTCCTCGGCAACACGACCGCCGTATTTCTTTACCACCAGGTTTCGGAAAGCCCCAGCCCCTTCTATTCCCAGTACGACCTGAACGTTCTTCCCTGGGTTTTCGAGCGACAGATCGACATCATCGGGGAGCTGTTTCATGTTCTGACCCCCGCCGAATTCCTGGAGGGAAAGTTTCCCCGTCCGGCGGCGTTGATCACTTTTGACGACGGTGCTTCGGGTTACTTCCATAAAGCGGTTCCCGCCTTGCGCGAGCGGGGGGTGCCTTCGATCAATTTCCTCAATTTCGGCTGGTTGGAAGGTGAACTCTTCTGGCCGGCACTGGTGGATTGGTTGGAACGTAACCATCCGACCTTTCGGGAACGCTTGTCCCGGCATCGCCAGGGCCATTCCATGCGGGACTGCTCCGCCCCCGATTTTCTCTTTGCCACGCCGGAGCTGGTCGAAACCTGCTTCAAGACCTTGGGTGGCGAGGCGGAGAGGGTGATGGAGGCGGTGCGGGACTATGCCGGACCTGCCGTGGCGCGAGAGGATCTGCTGGCGGTGGCCGGGGAAACCGGGGTCTTTTTCGGCAATCACCTCTACAGCCACTACAACGCGCGTATGCTGCCCAACGAACAGCTCATGGAGGAGTACCGCCGCAATCAGGCTCGCCTGGTGCAGCTTCCCCACTCCCTGGACTGGCTGGGATACCCCTTCGGGCAAGCGGGGAGCTGTTATACCGAGTACAGCCATTCCATCCTGAAGGCGATGGGAGCCGAAAGGCTGTTCACCTCCAACGGAGGTCTCAATCGGGGCAGCCGGGGGGCTTGGCTGTGGGACCGATTGGTGGTGCCGCCGACCATCGAGACGGCAGCGGCGTTCAAATGGTGGATGTTGCGCACCCGCTTCGGGCAGCGTTTCACTTCCTATCAGCGTCCCAAGAGGAACGCTGAATGATGACGGATAAAGGTGGACTTTCATGAATGGTGGAACATTCCTTCCGGTAACCTGGAACGCACGGCGTTCCGACGGCTCTCCGAGCATCGGATCCTGGGTGAGCATCGGGCACACCTCGGTGGCGGAGATCATGGCCAGAGCCGGTTTCGACTGGCTGGTGCTGGACATGGAACACAGCGCCATCGATTTTTCCGTGGCCCAGGAGATGATCATGGCCATCCACCTGAGCGGGATACCCGTCCTGGTGCGCGTGGCCTGGAACGATGCGGTGCTGATCAAACGGGTCATGGACTCCGGGGCCAGCGGTGTGGTGGTGCCCATGGTCAATACGGCGGAAGATGCCCGCCGTGCGGTGGCCGCCGTGAAATATCCCCCGGTCGGGGCGCGTGGCGTGGGCCTGGCCCGGGCGCAGGATTACGGCGCCGGATTCGATGCCTACATGGCCTGGGCCAAAGAGGGCAGCCGGGTCATCATTCAGGTGGAACATATCCAGGCGGTGGAAAATCTGGAGGCCATTCTGGAGGTGGAGGGGGTGGACGGTTTTATCGTCGGACCCTATGATCTCTCCGGCTCTTTGGGGTTGCCGGGGCAGTTCGAACATCCCTAGGTGAAAAAGGCCCTCGATCGCATCGATCAGGCGGTCCGCCAGGGCAAGAAACCGGCGGGTTTCCATCTGGTGCAGCCGGATACGCAAAAGGCCGTTGAAAAGCTCTCCCACGGCTACGGCTTTATGGCGTTGGGGGTCGATTTCATCTATCTTGGACAGTTCAGCCGCGAGGCCTTGCTGGCTGTTCGGGGCAAGTGACGGTTCGGTGATTTTTGTCCGTAGCGGGGATTGAATCATGGCTTTGCGAATTGTGGCGGTCATTCCGGCGCGCATGGCATCCAGCCGGTATCCCGGCAAGCCCCTGGCGCCGATTCGTGGGCTCTCCATGATCGAGCATGTGCGACGTCGCACGGCGCGGTGTCCGGCGCTGGAACGGGTGATCGTGGCCACCTGCGACCAGGCGATCATGGAGGAAGTGCAGCGTTTCGGCGGAGAGGCGGTGATGACCTCCGATTGCCACGAGCGTTGCACCGACCGGGTGGCCGAGGCGGTCTCCCGCATTCCGGGCCTTGGAATGGACGACGTGGTGGTCAATGTTCAGGGGGACATGCCCCTGGTGCGACCGGAGATGCTGACGGCGTTGGTGGAGCCGTTTTTCCACGATCCCGCCCTGTTGTGCTGCGACCTGGTCAGCCCCCTGCGCAGCGAGGAGGAGTATCACAGCGCCCATGTGGTCAAGGTGGTGGGCAATCTGGCGGGCAATGCGCTCTACTACTCCCGCGAGGCCATTCCCTCCCTCAAGAAGGCGCCCGGAAGCGGCTTGTCCGGGAAGAACAAACAACTGGGCATCATCGCCTTTCGCCGCCACTTTCTGGAGACCTTTTCCGCCTTGAGTCCCACGCCTTTGGAAGCTCTGGAGTCGGTGGACATGATGCGGCCCGTGGAACACGGCTACCCGGTACGGCTGGTGGTGACGCCTTATGCCACCGTGGGGGTGGATACGCCTGCGGATTTGGGGCGGGCCGAGGCCTTGATGCTCCAGGATGATCTCTTTCCGCTCTATGCCGATTCGGGCCGGGGGTAGAATACCCGGAAGCTGCGGGGATCGGGTGCGGAAGGGACAGCCAAGGAAAGAAATTCCATGACAACCACTTGGCATGGCAGCAAATTGCGGGCGGCGGTGGTCGGACACGGCAAGGTGGGGCGGATCCGGCAGGCCTGTATCGAAGCCCATCCCCGACTGGAGCTGGTTTCGGTATGCGACGTGAACGGCCCCTCCGGACCGTTGCCGGAAGGGTGCCGGTTTCACGCCGACTGGCGGGACGTGCTGGAGGAGAAGCCGGACCTGCTTTTTGTCTGCACCACCAACGAGTTCATTCCCGACATCGCCGTTTGCGGTCTCGAATCCGGACTGCACGTCTTTTGCGAGAAACCGCCGGGACGCAGCGTGGAGGATGTGGAGCGCATGATGGTCGCGGAGGCGGCTCATCCCTCCAGCCGGCTCATGTTCGGTTTCAACCACCGGTACCATCAGGCCATCATGGATGCCAAGTCCCTGGTGGATCGCAAGCGTCTGGGGAACATTCTCTGGATGCGGGGTGTCTACGGCAAGGCGGGAGGGCCCGGATTCGACCGCAACTGGCGCAACGATCCGAGCCGTTCGGGCGGGGGCATCCTGATCGACCAGGGTATCCACATGCTGGATCTCTTCCATCTCTTCGTGGGGGAATTCCAGGAGATCAAGAGCTTCGTCAATACCGCCTACTGGAACGTTCCGGTGGAGGACAACGCCTTCGCCATCATGCGCAACCGCATGGGGCAGACGGCGATGATCCATTCATCCGCCACCCAATGGCGTCATACCTTTCTTTTGGATATTTATCTCGAAAAGGGATATCTTTCCATCAGCGGCATCCTCTCCTCGACCCGGACCTATGGTCGAGAGTCGATGATCGTGGCCCGTTCCCGTTTTGACGAAGAGGGTTATCCGCTGCCGAATCCGCAGGAGTCCGTGACCCATTACGATGACGACCACTCCTGGGCCCTGGAGGTGGATGCCTTCGTGCGATGTGTCCTGGAGAACCGCACCGTGGAATCGGGCTCCTCCCGGGATGCTCTGGCGGTGATGAAACTGGTGCGGTCCATTTACCAGGGTGACGCCAACGGATCCATGCGGCCCGCCTCCCCGGAGTCCGGGCCATGAAGACCACCGTCAATCTGGAAGAGGTTCAGCAACGGGAACTGCGCCCTCGGGAGCAGTACGAGGAGTACGCCCGACTGCTTGAAGAGGATGGCAAACGGTTTCTGGAGGGGAGTCGGCAGGCGTGGTTGTCCCGTCCGTGTCCCGGCTGCGGTCGGGAGGAGGTTGCGGAGAGTTTCGGCAAGCAGGGATTCGCCTATCGGCGCTGTCCGGGTTGCCATACGCTTTTCATATCGCCACTCCCGGCGCAAGCCGATCTGGAGCGGGTGGCGCGGGAGGGTGGCGCGGCCCGGTTTCGCCGGGAACTCTTTTCGGGGAGTTTGTCGGAGTCCCGCTGGCGCAACATCTTCCAATCCCAGTTGCAGTGGATCGCGGAGACCGTGGACGAAAGCCCCGCTGCCCTGCGGCGCTATGCGGACTATCGCAGCGATGGTTCCGACTGGTTGCGGCGGGTGGAAGGGAGCCGCTGTTTCGACAGCATTCTGGCAATTGCCCCGCTGACGCCGCTTGCCGGGGGCTCGAACCTCACCCCCGAGGTGGTGGCGGGATTCGACGAGGTGGCGGAAGAGGGGCTGGACTGTCTGTCCCTCTTCAACTGCCTGGAGAAGGTTCACGACCCGGCAGGGGTATTGGTTGAAGCGGTGCGCTGTTTGAGGGAGAATGGACTGCTCTTCATCATCACCTCGGCGGCCAGCGGCTTTGAATATCTGTTGTTGCGGGAGTTGGCTCCCAACCTGCTGCCGTTGGACCGGTTGACGTTGTTCAGCGCCGAAACCATCCAGAGATTGCTCGAAGGCCTGGGGCTGGAGGTGGTCGAGGTCAGTACGCCGGGGTTGCTGGATGTTGAGATGGTGGCACACGTTCTTCGGGAGCGTCCCGAAGTGAAGATCCCGTTTTGGGACTATTTTTTCCGCCAACGCGGGGATGAAAGGGCCTTGGCCGATCTGCAACTCTATTTGCAGGAAAACCGGCTGAGTTCCTATATGCGCATTGCAGCCAGAAAAGGAAAAAAACATGAGTGAGCAGGCTTCACCCGGACGAGAGGTCAATGCCCAGGCGGCTTTTGCGGACCATTATCGCCAGTATGTCGATTTTCTCAACCGGGTTTTGACGGCGATCGATGCCGACAGTGTCGAGCGGGTGGTGAACCTTTTTCTGGAGGCGCGGGCCAAGGGTCGCACCATCTTTTTCGCCGGCAATGGTGGCAGCGCGGCCACGGCTTCCCACTTTGCCCAGGATTTGTCGGAGGTGGGCCGCAAGGCCGGAGTGGCGGGTTTCCGCTCCCTGGGTTTGGCGGACAACGTCTCTTATATCACGGCGGCGGGAAACGATCACGGATACGAGAGCATTTTTACCAATCAGATGACCAATCTTTTTCAGGAAGGGGATCTCCTGGTGGTCATCTCCGCCAGCGGCAACAGCGCCAATGTGATCAAGGCCCTGCGCATGGCCAAGAGCCGGGGTGGCACCACCGTGGCGCTGGTGGGCTTTGACGGTGGGGTGCTGGCCAGGGAGGCGGATGCCGTCATCATCGCCCGCACCGCCCGGGGTGAGTACGGACCGGTGGAAGACGTTCACATGATCATGGATCATGTGATCACGGATTGTCTTTATCAGCGTTTGGCGAGGGCGTGATGGTGGCCAAAGTCTTGTTGGGACCCTCCTCGTTCGGCAAGGAGAATGATGCGCCGTTGCGGGTTTTGCGGGAGGCGGGTTGCGAAGTGCTGCCCAATCCCTACGGGCGCAAGCTTACCCGTGAGGAGTTGCTGGTTCTGCTGCCCGGCGTGCAGGGGTTGATCGCCGGTCTGGAACCGCTGGATCGGCCGGTATTGACGGCGCTGCCCGATTTGAAGGTCATCTCCCGCTGTGGGTCCGGCATGTCCAACGTGGATCAGGAGACGGCCAGGGAACTGGGTATTCGGGTCTATTCCACCCCCAACGGACCGACGCGCGCCGTGGCGGAGTTGACCCTCGGCTGTCTGCTGACCCTGATTCGTGATGTGGGACGCATGGATCGGGGCTTGCGGGCCGGACGCTGGGAAAAACGGGTGGGACGCCAGTTGGCGGGGATGCGGGTGTTGATGATCGGCTATGGCCGCATCGGCCAGGCGGTGGGGGAGTTGCTGATGGCCTTCGGCGCGGAGTTGATGGTCAGTGATCCGCTCTATCGGGGAGCGGAAACGGTGTCGGAGGCGGACTTCAAGGCGGCTTTGGGGCGGGCGGACGTGATTTCCCTGCACTGCAGCGGCGAAAAGGAGCTGCTGGGTCGCGAGGCGATTGCCGCCATGAAGCCCGGTGTCTTTCTGCTGAATGCGGCTCGTGGCGGATTGATCGACGAGGAGGCCCTGGTAGAGGCGCTCCGGGAGGGTCGCATCGCCGGGGCCTGGATCGACACCTTCGTCAAGGAGCCCTATCAGGGTGCGCTGTGCAGTTTTGAACAGGTGTTGCTGACCCCCCACGTCGGTTCCTATACCACGGAAGGGCGGCTGCAGATGGAGACGGATACCTCTCTCAACCTGTTGGCGGGGCTGCGGGAAGCGGGGCTGCTGTGAACCGGCCCGATGCGAAGACGTTGCTGGCCAGCGGGGAAGCGGCGGCATTGGCGGCGGGGCAGATGTTGCGGGTCGGGGGGCAGCCGGACCTGCGTCACGTCGAGCAAGCGGCAGGCCACGATGTCAAGCTCAAGGCCGATCGGGCTGCCGAGGCCCTGATCTTTGACCTTCTGTCGCGCTTGACGGGGTTGGGGGTCTACAGCGAGGAGTCGGGCAACCTGCGTCAAGCGGCGAGCGGGGAGCCCTGTTGGATCGTCGATCCGTTGGACGGCTCGCTCAACTATTTGCAAGGCATCCCCTTTTCAGCGGTGAGCCTTGCCCTCTACCAGGATCGGGAGCCGCTCCTGGGGGTGGTCTACGACTGGCAACGTCAGGAACTCTTTTCGGGAGTGGTGGGGGAGGGGGCCTGGCTGAACGGACAACCGTTATCGCCCTCATCGGTGGTGGATCGCAAACAGGGGGTGCTGGGGACCGGATTTCCGGTGCGCAGCGACTTTTCCAGCGAGGGGCTGGGGCGTTTCATCGGGGAGATCCAGGGCTTTCGCAAAGTCCGACTGCTGGGCAGCGCCGCGCTCTCCCTGGCCTATGTTGCAGCGGGCCGCCTGGAAGCCTATCGGGAAGAGAACATCATGTTCTGGGATGTGGCGGCGGGCTGGGCCCTGGCTCGTGCGGTGGGCTGTCAGTCGGAGGCATCCTGGGACGGCGGCTACGGCAGTCGGTTGCCTTTGCGGGTGTGGGCTCCCCGAATGCTCTGGTGACGGCAACGGAGGTGGGTATGAAGCGAGGCGTGACGTTGGGTGCGGCACTGGTGCTTCTGCTGGGGGCGACTCTCTCGACGGCCTGGGGAGGGGGGGTGCAGTACGCCAAAAGCACGGTCACCGTGACCCGTGATCCCTCCCCCTTGTCGGCCAAGGTGGCTACCGTGGAAGCGGGCGCCGCGGTCGAAGTCCTCAAACAGGATGAGCGTAACGTACAGGTCAAACTGCCCAACGGGGCCACCGGTTGGGCCAACCGCTTCAAATTCGGCAGCGAAAAACCCGCCGGCGCAAGCGGCGGAGGGGATCTCCTGGGGGCCTTGGGCGGCGGCGGATCGGTTTATGCCAAAGAGAGCCGTTCCGGTGGCAGTATCCGGGGCTTGCGGGAGGTTTCGGAGGATTACGCCCGCAATCAGCGACTGGCGGGTGATCCCATGGCCTCGGTGGAACGCATGGAGCGGTTGCAGGTAAACCCGGATGAACTGCTGCGTTTCCAGGAAGAGGGTCGGGTTGGTGAGTTTGCAGGAGGTGCCAAATGAACCGCACCGGAACAGGTATGTTGGGCTGCGCCCTTTTGATGGGTTGGGTGGCTCTGGGTGAGGCGGGTTTTCTGGATGAGGTGGTCAAGCAGGGCTTGGGAACACCGGCGGCTCCGCCGTCCGGTTCCAACCGCCCGGCGGCTCCCGCTTCACAGGAGAGCGGGCAGTCACCCGGTCTGGTCGATGGCCTGGGTGGTTTGATCGGCGTGGATCGCAGCAAGCTGGATCTGGTGAAGAAGGGGCTCAACACGGTTCGGGCCCTGCAGCCCATCGGCATCGAAGAAGAAGTGGCCATCGGGCGGGCCATCGCCTTGGAGGCATTCAACCGGTTCGGCGGGGAGTATGTCAACCCCGCCATGCAGAAGTATCTCAATCTGGTGGGGCGAACCGTGGCGCAGTTTTCGGACCGCCCGGAACTGGGCTACCGCTTTGCCATCCTCAACAGTGATGAAGAGAATGCCTTTGCCGCGCCGGGAGGGTATATCCTGGTGACACGGGGTCTGTTGCGGCGGGTGGAGAACGAGGCTCAGCTGGCCGGGGTTCTGGCCCATGAGATCGCCCACGTCTCCCGGCGGCACATGCTGGAAACCATTCAGCGGTCGGCGCTGCTCTCCAACGCTTCGGAGTTGACCGTTTCCGTGATGAAACAGGATCCCGGCATGTTTCGCAATCTGGTGGGGGAAGTATCCGACAAGCTCTTCACCCACGGGTTGGACCAGTCGCTGGAATTCGATGCGGATGCCCAGGGGCTGCGCTATCTCTATATGGCAGGCTACAATCTGCCCGCCTATCGGGGTTATCTGGCCGGGCTGCAGAAGCGCATGGGGCAATCGACTTCGGTCTTCTACTCGACCCATCCTTCGTTGGCCTCCAGACTGGAGAAGTTGGACAAGGAACTGCCCCGTCATGCGGGCGGTTCCAAGCTTCCTGTTCTGGATGGCCGTTTGCGCAAGTCGTTGTCCTTTTCCTGAAAGAACGGGGATAAGCGGTATGGACCAAGGGGTGGGTGCGTCGGGTGGTACTGTCGAACAATTGTCTGACTGGCGTTTGCGAGACGATCTGCGTCGGCGCAACAACCTGGTGGAGCAGGTTCTGGATCTGGTGAGTCAGGCCAGGGATCGCAAAAGCATGGCGACTTTGAGACGACTGACCCAGGAGTGGAACAGCCTTTCCCCACTGGCCGAGGAGTCGTTGGCCAAAGCGTGGCAGCGGCGTTTCGACGCGGCGAGTCAGGCCTTGATGGATGCCCGTTCCGCCCATTTCGAAACCTATCGCGTCAAGGCCGGAGTCGATCTGCAGCGGCAACTGGAGCGCAAACAGGAGGAGGTGGCTCGTTTGCGCGCCTCGGTGATGTCGGAATATGCCGTGTTGGGCAGCGAAGACGATCCGGAACAGGTCAAGGCGCGCATCCGTCTCAAGGAGTCGCGATTGAAGGATATCGAGGGGGTGGTTGGACTATTGGAAGACCGCCTGCACGGCGTCTGACTATTCCCCGGAAAGGTCTTACTCATGATTGTGGGCGTGGTTCGGGAGATTCGGGAGCAGGAGAATCGCGTGGGTGTGGTGCCCTCCGGCGTGGAGGCTTTCCGGGCGCACGGGCATTCGGTTTTGGTGCAGCGGGGCGCGGGTGGGGCCAGCGGTCATGAGGATGCCCGTTACCAGGAGGCCGGGGCCACGTTGCTGGAGAGCGCGGCGCAGGTGTGGGCGGGGGCCGACCTGGTGGTGAAGGTCAAGGAGCCGCAGCCTTCGGAATATAAGCTGTTGCGCCGCAAGCAGATGATTTTCACCTATTTCCACTTCGCGGCGAGTCGTGAAATGACTGAAGCCGTTCTGGCTTCGGGCTGTGTGGCCATCGCCTACGAAGGGGTGACCACCCCGGACGGGCGACTGCCGTTACTCGCCCCCATGAGTGAGATCGCCGGGCGGATGGCGGCCCAGCAGGCGGCCCGTTTTCTGGAGCGCAGCCAGGGAGGGCGCGGTGTGTTGATGGGCGGCGTTCCCGGTGTGGAACCGGCCACGGTCGTGGTGGTGGGGGGGGGCAGCGTGGGCAGTCAGGCGGCTCGGGTTGCTGCAGGAATGGGGGCCAGGGTTTTTATCCTGGACACCCGCCTCGAAATCTTGCGAAATCTCGCCGAGTGGATGCCCGCCAACGTTACTCCGCTGATGTCCGATACGGAGGTGCTGCGCAGGCTGTTGCCACGGACCGATGCCTTGATCAGCGCCGTGTTGCGCCCCGGCCTGCGGGCGCCTCGCATCCTCAGCCGGGAGATGGTGGCCCGGATGCAGCCGGGTTCGGTGGTGGTGGACGTGGCCATCGATCAGGGTGGCTCTCTGGAAACATCACGCCCCACCTCCCACGCCGATCCGGTCTTTGTGGAGGAAGGTGTGCTACACTATTGTGTACCCAATATGCCGGGAGGCGTGCCGGTGACCTCGACGCTGGCACTGACCAACGCCACCCTGCCATGGGCGCTGCAGTTGGCCGATCGGGGGTGGGCGCGTGCCTCTCTGGCAGAGGAGAGTCTCGCCAAAGGGGTTGCCGTGGTGAACGGCGGAGTGAGCAGTCCGGAAGTGGCGCAGAGCTTCGACCTGCCGTGGATAGCGGTGATCGATCTGGCTCGCGAGGACGTACACGGGTCAACCGCGTAATAACAGGGGTATGACATGGATGACAAGCCACTGAAGGATTGGATACTGGAAAGTATCCCCGAAACGGTCATGGAAATCGTGCAGACCATGCTATTCGTGGATGTACAGCCGGCCCACGGGGTGGCCAAACCGGCGGATGTGCTGCATGTGCCGGCTCGGGCCGAGGCCAGCGCCATCGTGGGCCTGAACGGCGGACTGGAAGGCGGCGTGCGGGTGGGCTGTTCCACCCATGTGGCTCTGTTCCTCTCCTCCGCCCTGGCGGGGGATTCCTTCTCCGTTCTCAAAGGTGAGGCGGTGGATGCCTTCGCCGAGATCGGCAATATGATTTCCGGGGGTATTTCCACCCGGCTCTCGAAACGAGTGGGAGACATCAGTCTGACTCCGCCGTCTGTGATCGTGGGCAAGGATTACGAAGTGGACTACACCCGACTTCTGGAGAGTGTGCGCTTCTTCTTCCGGGCCCAGGGGGAACCCTTCTATATCGAGGTACACTACCGGAACCCGAAAGACCTTCACAAAATCAATGCGATCTTCGAGGAGGGAACCTTGGCCCGACTGGATACCTGGGCCCTGAAGCGAAAAGCCAGCCGCGATCAGGCCATCATCATGCTGCTCGATCAGTATGACAAGAAATGAACGAGCGCACGGGAATGTCTCTGGTTACGGAAGCGGAAGCGAAGAAGAAATGGTGCCCCATGGTTCGGGTTCTGGATTTGAGCCTGCAGAGCGGGGCTGCCGGCTTCAACTGGATCAACACCGTGGGGATGGAACAGCAGGAAGGGATGAGCGACTGGTGGAGCAGCAATGCCTGCAAGGGCAGCCTGTGCATGTTCTGGCGCTGGAAACCCTCCCGCGAAGGGCACCTGGGCTATTGCGGCCTGGCCGGGAAACCGGACGACTGATTCCCGGCCGCGAGTGCCGGGGTTACGCAAGGACTCCTTCTTCCCGCAATCGATTCTCGAAATAGCGGATGGTGGACTGCAATCCTTCCTTCAGGGGGACCGTCGGCTGCCAATTCAGCAGGGCGTTGGCCAGGGTGATGTCGGGCTTGCGCTGGCGCGGGTCGTCCTGGGGCAGGGGAAGATAGTCGAGCCGGGAGGAAGAGCCCGTCATGTCGACCACCAGTTCGGCCAGCTCCCGGATGGTGAACTCTCCCGGATTGCCCAGATTGACCGGACCCGTGACCCCTGCCGGGGATTCCATGAGCTTGATCAGGCCGGCCACCAAATCCGAGACGAAACAGAAGGAGCGGGTTTGCTGCCCCGTTCCGTAGAGGGTCAGCGGTTTGCCCTGCAAGGCCTGAACGATGAAATTGGAGACCACCCGGCCGTCATCCGGATGCATGCGCGGTCCGTAGGTGTTGAAGATGCGCGCCACCTTGATTTCCAGACCCAACTGCCGGTGATAGTCGAAGAAGAGGGTTTCGGCGCAACGCTTGCCTTCGTCGTAACAGGCGCGGGTGCCGATGGGATTGACGTGCCCCCAATAGGATTCGGGTTGGGGATGGACCTGCGGGTCGCCATAGACCTCGCTGGTGGAGGCTTGGAGAATGCGGGCCTTCAGTCGTTTGGCCAAACCCAGCATGTTGATGGCGCCATGGACGCTGGTCTTGGTGGTTTGCACCGGATCGTGCTGGTAATGGATCGGAGAGGCGGGGCAGGCCAGGTTGTAGATCTGGTCGACCTCCACATACAACGGCAGCGTCACATCGTGCCGGATCAGTTCGAAGCGTGGATTGCTGAGCAGGTGGAGGACGTTATCCCGGGTGCCGGTAAAGAAATTGTCGACGCACAGCACGTTGTGTCCCGCCTGAAGCAGGGATTCGCAAAGATGGGAGCCCAGAAAGCCCGCACCACCCGTTACCAGAACCTGTTTTCGCGACATTGACAAACTCCCCCCGTAAGCGCTCCACCCATCCATTCAACCGGAGGAGAGTGCCAGAAAGGTCACTTTTTGGCAATCCATGTTCTGCCCGGGCTTCACGGGAGGGGATTTTTCCGGGCTTTTTAATTCCTTTATCGGAGAATCATTGAAATTTTGTGAAAATGAGTTAGCTTCAGAGACTGTTTTGACTGCGGCGTGCCGGAGGCATGGGTCCGAAGGCCTGAACTGACTGGAGGAAACGGGTATGGAAGAGGTATTCATCACGGCAGCGGGGCGCACGGCGATCGGAAAATTCCTGGGCAGTTTGTCGCCCCTGGCGGCGAGCAAACTGGGTTCCGTCGTGATCCGTGGCTTGCTGCAACGGGCTGGTTTGCATGCCGATCAGATTGATGAGGTGATTCTGGGACAGGTGTTGACGGCAGGTGTCGGGCAGAATCCGGCGCGTCAGGCGGCCTTGGGCGCCGGCCTTCCGGTGACGGTGCCGGCAATGACCATCAACAAGGTCTGCGGCAGCGGTTTGAAAGCGGTGGCTCTGGCGACTCAGGCGGTGCGCTGCGGGGATGCGGGCATCATCATCGCCGGCGGGCAGGAAAATATGACCCGCTCTCCCCATGTTGTCCCCGGATCCCGGGATGGCAACAAAATGGGTGATTGGAAAATGGTGGACTCCATGATCATGGATGGTCTGTGGGACATCTTTGACGATTATCATATGGGTGTCACGGCGGAGAATGTCGCCAAGCAATACGGCATCTCCCGCCAGGACCAGGATGCTTTTTCCGCTTCCTCCCAGCAGAAGGTGGAAGCGGCGCAAAAGGCGGGCCGTTTCAAGGAAGAGATCATTCCGGTGGAGATGCCCCAGCGCAAAGGGCCTCCGGTGGTCTTCGACACCGATGAGTTCCCCCGAGCGGGTACCACCGCCGAGGCCTTGGCCGGCCTCAAGCCCGCCTTCGACAAGGAAGGCACCGTGACGGCTGGCAACGCCTCCGGCATCAACGACGGTGCGGCTGCCGTGGTGGTGGCTTCGGCCAGCCGGGTGAAGGAACTGGGTCTCAAGCCCATGGCCCGCATCGTGGCTTACGCCTCCGGCGGTGTGGAGCCGCGCATCATGGGTACCGGACCGATCCCGGCGGTACGGCTCTGCCTGCAAAAGGCGGGTTGGAAAGCGGAGGATCTCGATCTCGTCGAGGCCAACGAAGCCTTCGCGGCTCAGGCCATTTCGGTCAATCGGGAACTGGGTTGGGATCTTTCCAAGATCAACGTCAATGGTGGGGCCATCAGCCTCGGACATCCCATCGGAGCCTCGGGGGCGCGCATCCTGGTCACCCTGCTGCACGAAATGGTGCGCCGCGACGCCCACAAGGGTCTGGCGACCCTGTGCATCGGCGGCGGCATGGGCGTGGCCCTGGCTGTGGAGCGTTGATCGTCACCGAGTCGGGATGGTTGTTCCCTTTGATGGCTAACTGAAACTGGACAGGAGATGGCAGAGATGAGTGGTCGCGTTGCAGTGGTGACGGGTGGTGTGGGCGGTATCGGCACGGCGATTTGCCAGAGCATGGCCAAGGCCGGTTTTCGCGTGGTGGCGACTTGCGCCCCCTTCGAAGCGGGAAAAATCGCCGAAGAGTGGGCGGCGGCCCGCAAGGCGGAAGGGTTCGACATGCCCGTTTACGCCGTGGAAGTGAGTGATTTCGAGCAGTGCAAGGCCACTGTTGCCAAGATTCAGGCTGAAGTCGGTCCCGTCGAGGTGTTGGTGAACAATGCCGGTATCACCAAGGACGGCACCCTCAAGAAGATGAGCTGGGATCAGTGGAACGCGGTGTTGAACGTCAACCTCGACTCCGTTTTCAATATGAGCCGCAACGTGGTCGACGGTATGTTGGAGCGGGGCTTCGGACGCATTGTCAACATCTCCTCCGTCAATGGGCAAAAAGGCCAGTTCGGGCAGTGCAACTACTCTGCGGCCAAGGCCGGCATGCACGGTTTCACCATGGCCCTGGCCCAGGAAGTGGCCACCAAGGGTATCACGGTCAATACCGTCTCTCCCGGCTATATCGGCACCCAGATGGTCATGGCCATCGAAGAGGAGATCCGCAACAAGATCATCGCCCAGGTTCCCGTGCGGCGTTTGGGTAAACCGGAGGAGATCGGACGTCTCGTGGCCTTCCTGGCTGCCGATGAATCCGGCTATATCACCGGATCCAACATCGCCATCAACGGCGGTCTGTTCATGTCCTTCTGATTGAATGGTCGGGGGGAGGGGGTTCTTCCCTCTCCCCGACCAACTCAAGGCAAGAAAGTTTACCGCTTGGCAAAAAGTCTGTGTTAGAATGTCTGGAGAACCTGGATGAAGTCACAACCCGTCTTAGATGCCACGGCCACCTTGCTGCCCGAAAGGGAGCCCGGAGCGCCGCCTGGTGCAGGTTCCAAGACAATTCAGGATGAGGCCATGAACATGCCCCTTCCCAAAAAAATGCGGACCATCAAAAAATACCCCAACCGTCGCCTGTACGACACCGAGAAGTCCGCCTTCGTGACCCTCTCGGACGTGCGGCGCATGGTCATGGAGAAGACCCCCTTCCGGGTCATCGACTCCAAGACCAGCAAGGACATCACCCGAGCCATTCTGCTTCAGGTGATCAGCGAGCAGGAGGACGAGGACCAGGAAAGCCCCATGCTGGAAACCAGCTTCCTGGAGATGATGATTCGTCTTTACGGCTCCTCGGCCCAGCAGTTCATGGGTGGCTATCTCACCCACAGCCTGGAGCTCTTCCAGGAGCAGCAGGGCAACTTCTTCAAGCAGCTTTCGGTGATGAACCCGCTGCAGATGAACCCTTTTTTTAATGCCTTAGCCGATTCCAACCTTCACAAGTTGCGCAAGCTCAATGCCTCCCTCTCCTCTTCCGGAAAGGAACAACGTCCCACCCAAAGCAAAACACCTCCCGAGGCAGCACCCGATCCGCACGAGCTGGAAGGGGAATTGTTGGGGCTCGACGAGGAAGAGTTCGAAGAAGACGACGCCTAACGGGCTGTTTTTGACGGAATTTCGACAAAATTTTGCAATGCAGAAAAAAAGGATTGACAGGATAGGGCCTTTTTGGGTAGCTTGTGTTTCAACGAGCTTTTGCAGTGCAAAATCACGAACCAGACAGGAGATGCCAAGATGGATAAGAAAGTCGCCGAGCAAATGACCGAAATGACCAAGGCCGTATTGAATTCCATGATGCGGTTGCAGCAGATCAACGAGCGCACGGTTCAAAAGCTGGCGGAGCGTCAGTTGGATGCGGTTGGCGAGTACATGAGCGCCGGTGTGCAGCAGCTGCGCATGATGGGCGAATCCAAGGATATGAAGGACGTTCTGGGCAAGCAGGCCGAGCTGACCAAGGAGCTTTCGGACCGGATGGTGACCCATGCCAAGCAAACGGTTGAGTTGCTGAATCAGAGCCGCCGCGAAATCAACGACCTGATGGAAAAGGGCATGGAAGCCATTCTGGGCCAGGCCAAGGATGGTGCCGAGTAAGTCGTATTCTGCCGAAGGGTGCGTGCAGATTCAAAATAATGAATGGGGCGCGTGCTTCGGTGGCGGTATGGATCGTTGAGCCGAAGTCAGGCCCAAGAGGGAGAGGCGAATCATGGCCGATCAATTTGAATGGTCTCAACAGTGGCTTGAGGGCTGGACCGACATGCAGAACAAGGTCTGGCAGATGTGGTCCAATGCCGCCAGCAAACCGGTTGGGGGGGGAGTCCCCCCCGCCGATGCGATGTTCAAGTTCTGGCAGAAGAACATGGAGTCGGGAATGTCCCCTGGCGCCAATCCCCTGAGCGGCATGATGGGCGGCATGGGCGGCATGGGTGGCATGGGTGGCATGGGTGGCAACCCGATTCCGAATATGTTCCCGGCCATGTTGTCGGCAGGTCAGAACTATATGGGAATGGCCGAAGTTTTCATGAAGGCCTTCCAGCAGATGCAAAGCGGCCTGCATGCGGGTGAAGAGTGGACCGGGGCGGTGCAACGCACGTTGGACCAGTTGCGCCAGCAGATGTCCTTCAATCCCATGGGCATGGGCGGCTTCAGTGGTCAGGGAGCTCAGCAGTTCTGGGCCCTGCCGATGGATACCTGGCAGCGTATGGCTGCTTCCATTTCACCGCTGCCCGGAGGTTTGCTGCATCCCCTCAAGGAGGAGGATCTGCTTCGGGCGGGGGAAGTTTTCCGCACCAATATGGAGAAGTATCTTTCCGTTCCGGCGGTGGGTTACACCCGTGAATGGCAGGAGCATTATCAGGAAGGGTTGCGCCATTGGATGAGCTACCAGGAGGCGCTGCAAGCCTACATGGGGCTGCTTTCCAACGTGGGACGCGACGCCCTGGAGCGGTTGCAGGCCAAACTGGTTCCCAAAACCGGCGAGGCGCCGCCGTCCATCGAGACCTTCAAGGCCTTCTTCGATCTGTGGGTGGATTGCGCCGAGGATGCCTTCGCCCAGGTCGCCCAGACGGAAGAGTACAGCCAGCTCAACGGCCGCATGATCAACGAATTGATGCGTCTGAAGCATCACAGTCGGGAGTGGGTGGAAAAAAGCCTTTCCATCATGAACATGCCCTCCCGACGGGAGCTGGATACCGCCCACAAGCGTATTCTGGAACTGAAGCGACGTGTGTTGGATCTGGAAGAAGAGGTTGGCAAGCTGCGCAAGCTCAACCTGGAACAAGAAATCAAGGCACTACGGAACGACATCGAGAAAATGGGAGTCTATGATCTGAAGCAGGATCTTGGCGCCTTGCGCGATGTGCTGGCGACCAACCCCGCCAGGGCCAGAGTTGCCGACGTTCGGGATGATGCCGCCAACCGTGCCCGCCGCAAGACGGGCCCCGATTCCCCGACCGAGTGAGGAGGAGTGAGGCATGATCCCCATTCTTAACAACCCCGACCGGATCGTGCGGGAAGTTGTCGACTTCAACCAGAAATTGGCTCAAGGCCTGGAAAATCTGAGCCAGATCAGCGCCATCGATGTTGGCGCGAGCCAGAGGGAAACCATCTATACCGAAGACAAGATGGTACTCTGCCGCTTCACGCCCCTGGTGGAAAAGCCGTTCCGTATTCCGGTTCTTGTGGTGTATGCTCTGGTGAACCGGCCCTATATGGCCGATCTGCAAAAAGAGCGCTCCATGATCCGCCGGCTCCTGGAGCAGGGCATGGATGTCTACCTCATCGACTGGGGATATCCGGACGAGGCCGATCGCTTCCTGAGCCTGGATGACTACATCAACGGCTACATCCGGCGCAGTGTTGGCGTAATTTGTGAACGTCATGGATTGAGCAAGATCAATCTGCTGGGCATCTGTCAGGGGGGCACCTTCAGTCTCTGTTTCTCCGCCCTCCATCCGGACAAGGTGCGCAATCTGGTCACCATGGTGACGCCGGTCGATTTTCATGCCCCCGGCAATCTGTTGAGCCACTGGGCCCAGAATCTGGACGTGGATTTGATGGTCAACACCCTGGGTAACATTCCGGGGGAGATGCTGAACCTGACCTTCCTGGCCCTGAAGCCTTTCCGCCTCACGGCGCAGAAGTATCTGGACCTGGTTCAGATCATGGATGATCGCACGAAGTTGGAAAACTTCCTGTGCATGGAAAAGTGGATCTTCGACAGCCCGGATCAGGTCGGGGAGGCTTTCCGCCAGTTTATCAAGGACTTTTACCAACGTAACGGTTTGGTGAAAGGTGAAGTGACAATTGGCAATAAACAGGTTAAACTGTCCAATATAAGCATGCCGGTACTGAATGTCTTCGCCACTGAGGACCATCTGGTACCGCCGGAAGCCTCCACCATTTTGGGGAAACTGGTGGGGACGACCGACTACACCGAAATGGCCTTCAAAGGGGGTCATATCGGGATTTACGTCAGCGGACGAGCTCAAAAAGAGATTCCAACCGCGATTGTCAACTGGTTTCGGGAGCGGGAATAATTAAAGACGGGGGATTCCCTTAGACGAAACAACGACCAGGAGGGATCCTGGTCGTCCGCACCAGCCGGAGGAGGGATTACATGGCTTCAGTCCCATTCAAATCCCAGCGCGTCAAGGCGTTGGACCCTTTCCTGCTTGAGTTCGCCCCTCTGTTTGCGTTGGCGTTGGCCAAGAACCCAGAGGCCAAGTTTTGGATTGGGGATCCAATCAAGGGGCACATGGCAATGCCCGTGTTCCTCTTTGAACTTGGCCAGAGCCATCAGGAATTCTTCAGCAAGCACCTCTCTCGGGTCCCAGACAAAGCCAAGCGCCTCTAGGCGTTCCCGCTGATCCCTGGAAAGCAGACCCCTGGCCTGGGCGTTGCGTTGCGCAGCAACCCAACGACCCAGGCGGGGGTTTTCCCGATACTCTTCGGGCACGTTGGTGTGTCCCGAATGCATTTTGTAAGCCAGTAACTGCACAAAAGACTCCTCCCAAAGCGCCGCCGCCTCGTCCCAGATAAAACCCAGTTCGTCCAACCGCCGGGCTTGTTCCTGGTCCAGTTTGCCGTTGCGTTTCAATTGCCGCTGAATCTTGATCCACCAGCCCAGTTCGGGGTCTTCTTCCCAGGATTCCGGCACCATGCAATGACCATGCTTCTCTTTGAAAGCCGCCAGAGCGGCAAACTGCTCTTCCCACAGGTTCGAGCCCGGATTCCACACCAGACCGAGTTGCTCCAGTCGGCTGACCTTTTCGGCGGCTAACAATCCTTCCCGGTGAAGCTTGCGCTGTTTGCCGATCCATCGGGGCAATTCTGCCGAAGCCTGCCACTCCCGGGGCACATGGCAATGGCCACGTTCTTGCCGGAAAAGCCGCAGCTCGTTGAACTGCTGCTCCCATTCCGCTTCCAGCGGATCCCAAATGAAGCAGACCGCTTCAAGCTGCCGCATGCGCTCCGCGGAGAGCCGGTTGCTGCGCATCAAACGGCGTTGTTCGGCGCACCACCGCTCCAGTTCACTCTCCCGTGCCGGCCAGCGGCATTCGCGGAAGTGGGCGAACATCGCCTGCCACGCGGTCTCCTCGGGGTTCCAGTCGATGTCGAGCTGTTCGAGTCGGGCCATCCGATCCTCCGAAAGCCCCCCTTTGCGACGCAAGCGGCGCTGACTCTCCACCCACTGGCCCAGCGGGCTCTCTTCCGACGGCCAGGGGGGAAACAGGCCGAGCAATTCCTGGAAGGTCCGGTTCCAGGCGGTCTCCTCCGGATTCCAATCGATCCCCAGTGCCTCCAACCTTAACAATCGCTCCGTTGCCAGCCTCTGTTTGTGGTAGAGACGACGCTGACTCTCGATCCAGGCGTCGTCAGGGCTGTTCTCCTCCGGAAAACGTCCGGTGGCTTCCAGATGATGCGCAATTCGTTGGAAAGCAGCGGTCCAGGCGCTCTCCTCCGGGTCGAAATCGAAGCCGTGTTCGGCAAGAATCCTGGTCCATTTTTCCGGCAACTTTCCGGCGGCGTGTTGCTTTCGTTGACGCTGTACCCAAGCCTGCAACTCCGGTTCGTCGGAGAGGGGATTGGCCTGCCAGCGGGAGAAAGAGTCCATCCAGGCGGCTTCTTCCAAATCCCAGACGAAACCGATCTGGTCGAGCCGCTTTTGGCGGGACTCCTCCAGCTTCTTTTGGTTCCGCAGTTGGCGCTGTTTCGCGGCCCATTCCGCCAGTGGCGGGTCCGCTTCCCACTTTTCGGGCACCAGGGCGGAACCGGTGGTCTGCCGGTGTTGCAGCAGACGTTGCCAGCTCTGGTTCCACAGCCAGGCCTCCATGTCCCAGATGAAACCGTGACGATTGAGCAGTTCGACCTCTTCCGGGCGTCCCTTGCCCAGGCGATGGTCGCGTCGTTGCTGCCCGATCCAGGCCAGCAGGCCGGGATTCTCTTCCGGAAGCGGATCCCGTGTGCCGTGGAGTTGGACGTGTTTGAGAAAACTTCCGAACTGTTCGTCCCAGTCGCTGGAGAGGGCTTCCAGAACCGTCTGCCCCAGCAGTCGGAAAAAGGACTCCTCGGCGGCTTCCCGGTCGATGAGCAGGAAGCGTTGCAGCAGGGGGCGCATGTCGGCACCGTCCCCGCGTCCGATGTTTTGACGCAGCGAGCGCACCTGTCGGGTAAAGGCCGCATCCGCTTCGCCCAGCAGGCGGATCCATTGGGAAAAGGAGGCTTTCCATGTGGCGAGATTCCGGTCGCCTTTCAGAGGCAACACCAGCCATCCGTTCGCGCCGGAGCCGTGAGCGGCCGTCACCGCCGCCAGGAGCGGGGCGATGTCCCCCTTGAGGGACTCGATGTCCCACAGGCAGAAGGCGGCATCGGCAAGTTGGTCACGGTGGAACAGAGCCACCTGGGCTGTCGCGAGGAGGGCTGCCGGAGCGGAGGCGAATCGCTCCAGGGTGGTGTTGCGTTCCGTGCGGGATTGGTTGCCCGCCACGGTGAGGTGACAGCCTCCGAAGGTTTGGGGGAAACGACCGGAAAAGGCCTGCAGGAAATTTTTCGCCGAGGCGGCATCCCGGTGACAGGTTACCAGACGAGGCAGACGCAACAAGGCCGGAACCTGGGCCAGGGCTTCCATGACCGCTTCGGGCATATTCTCCCCGGTTTGAGGGGCCTCTTCCGTTTCGGGAACCCGCAGCAGGGCCAGACGCCAGGGTTTGGCCAGACCGTGCTGCTGGGCCTGGGTCAGGGTGATCTCCAGCGGGGGGCCGTTTTCCCACGGCGTGGAGAGGGGTGAAAGATGAATGTGGGGCGCTTTGCCCTGATGTGCTTGCCAGGCGGTTTGCCACCCGGTGGGCAGGGCGTTGCGGGAGAGATGCCATTCCGGCAGGAGCAGGGCGCTTTGGCTGGCGGGAAAGGCTTCCAGGGCTTCGTGCAGGATGGGCCATCCAGAGGGGGTGGCCAGGAGGATGCGGGTTCCGGAGAAACGCCAGGCCAAAAACTCCTTGACGGCGGCGACCTCCCGAACCAGGGGAAAGCCGCATTCGCCGTCGGTGAAGAGCGGCAGATCAAGGGAACGGGAGCCCCCTTTTTCCCGACAGACGGCCAGACAGGCCAAAGCGGCCCAGGGGGCCCGGTTCTCCCAGTGGGCGGCTATCTGCTGCAAATGGGCTCGCGAAGGCAGCAGGACGGTCAGGGATCGGCTGCCTCCGTAGGCGGTCGCCAGGGCCAGCAACAGCTCCAGGCCGCTCTCTCCGGGGGCATGATGGACCAGGAGGTGTCCCTCGCCTCCGGGGAGAAGCGCCTGCGTGGTTTCCCGGATGAGAGCCGGCGGCTCGCACCGTTCACCCGCGGGCAGCCCGGTTTGCAGCCAGCGTCGCATGGCGGGCAACTGGTGGGGCAATCGGGTCCGGAGATGCCAGCCGTCCAGGATCGACAGCCCCGGTTGTTGGAACAGGCGTGGTGGCAGACTGCGGGAGTTGCTGACCAATAGCCGGGGCAAAGCCTCGGGAAGGAGAAAGGCGGCGGTCTCCTTGGCGGTGGGGGGCATGGCGGAAAAGCGGATGGCCGCCAGCCAGGGGTCACCCCAGGGGATTTCCAGAAGTCCGTCCCAGGCAGGCGTGGCCAGAGCGGCGAGGCAGGCCGGGGAGAGGCGTCGATGCAGGGTCAGGGGAATCTGACCGGGAGGATGAAAGGCCCGCATGAAGAGCAGCCGTCCCGTGGCCAACAGGGCCAGCACGATCCAGCGAAAGGCCGCATCGGGCTGGCTGAGACCGGCCAGTGCCTTTTCGACTTCCGGCCAGGAGTTGGCTCCCTGCAACAACTCTCTGGCTTCCCGTTTGCCCTGCATCGCATCCTGCTGCACGAGAGGTGGTCTCCTGATTTATCGGGGGGTGGCATCCGGCAAGCCCCCATCCACGGGGATGGTGGCTCCGGTGGTGGGGGTGGCCCGGGTGGCGAAAAAGAGTACGGCGTTGGCCACATGATCGGCGGTGACTTTCGATTTAAGCAAATTGCGCAACCGGTAGTAGTCTTCAAGCCCCTTTTCGTCGAGTCCACGGGCCTTCATGCGGTCGGGTCCGACGGTATCCCAGAGGCCGGAGCGGCGTGTCCCGTCGCTGAAGACGGCATCCGGGGCCACCATGTTGACCCGCACCCCGAGGGGGGCCAGTTCGAGGCTGGCGATACGCGCCAATTGGTGGGCGCCCGCTTTGGTGGCGGAATAGGCGCCGAATCCGGCTCCCGGCGCAAAGACGTTCTTGGTGGAGATCAGGACCACGTCGCCGCCGATGCCCTGCTGCCGGAAGAGTTGCGCCGCCCGTTTGAGAGGGAAGAGGGTACCTTCCAGATTGATGCGTTCCAGGCGGCGAAACGCCTCGGGATCCATCTCCTCCAGGGTGGAGACGTGGGCACTGCCCGCGTTGAGAATCAGCAGGTCGAGACCACCCCAGGTGGTGATCAGGGTATCGAAGGCCTGGTTGACGGCCTCCGGATCGGTGCAATCCATGGGCAGGCCGATGAGTCGGTCCTTGCCGAAGGAGACCAGCTCCTCCAGCAGGGAATCGAGTCGTTTGGGGTCGATATCCGCTGCCCCGACATGGGCTCCCGCCTGAAGCAGGGAGCGGCAGATGCCGGCTCCGATGGCGCCCGCGGCCCCGGTGACCAGGGCGATATGTCCCGCCAGGGGGGGCTCGACGGTTCCCTTCTTGGCCTGCTGCATGGGCAGGTGTTCCATGTCGAAGAGGTGTTCCTCGTCCAGTCCCCGATAGCTCCAGCCCGCCTTGCTCACGCGCTGTTTGATGCTCAGGGTCTGGTGGGTGATATCCCTCACGATACCCGCTTCCCTGGCATCACGCCCGACGCAGACGGCGCCGACATCCTTGATCAGCAGCACCCGCGGCAGGCTATCCTGCAGGAGGGCTCCCGGCAGCCGCCGCGAGGAGTGGCGTTCCTGATAAGCGTGGTACCCGGTTTGGTAATCACTCAGGGCGGTTGCCAGCTCTTCCGGATTTTCCAGCCACATGGGCAGGGGTTTGGTGCGGATCAGGTGATCGGTGGTCAGGGGAGGGGAGACCAGCTCCTCCTTGAGTTGCGGAAGGGGGGCCAATCCGGGAAGGGGGCCTTCCAGCAGGGGTTCCAGAACCATGGGCCGGAAGGGACGATCCGGGTTGAGGCTTGGAGGGCACACAGCGCCGCGCAGGCGCGGAGCCTGTTCGATGTACCAGGAGATGGCGTTGGAAGCCGCCTGGGGATTTCGCGGAGGGAGCGAGGGCAAGGCCTTCTCCGCACGGTTCACCAGTTCCAGGGTGCGTGCGAAGGCCTCCTGGGGGTTTTCACCCCAGGTGATCAGTCCGTGGTGCAGCAGAACCATACCTTTTGCCGCAGGATTCTCCCCAAACAGGCGGGCCGCCTCCCGCGCCAGGGTGAATCCGGGGCGGTGATAGGGAAGAATCAATACCTCCTCCCCGAGGTGATGCCGCACCCGTTCCGCGCCGTTGGCCTGGTTGGTCAGGCCCAGAATGGCGTCGGCATGGCTGTGCAGGATCCAGGTGGCGGGAATCAGGGTATGGAGCAGCGCCTCGATGGAGGGGGTGGCCTCTTCGTGATGCAGCAGGTGATCCCGCAGCAAAACGGGGAGTTGCTCATCGGCCCACTCCTTTTGGGAGGCGATATGGGCAAGCGCTTCCGCGTCGACGGCGACATAGCCCTCGGGTCCGCTCTTTTCCAGATCGCAGCCGCTGGCCTTGACCCGAAGAACGGCCCGTTCCCGCCCCCAGCGATCCGCACCCCGGTATTTGACGGAGGTGTTTCCCCCGCCATGGAGTACCAGGGTCGGTTCCTGCCCCATCAGACGACTGACGTAGACCAGGGCGCCATGGTGAGGATCCACCTCGGGAGGCAGGGTGGCGAGAAAGGCCTTGAGGGCGTCGTCGTCCCAGCGGTTTTTCATGGAGGTTCTCAAGTGTTGCTCAGGGTGGATAACATGAAGGTGGCGTTTGCCTCCAGTGCCTGGTTTTTGAACAGAGCGCTGCCGCTGACCACCACCTGGGGTTTGAGGGCGGCGATCTCCTCGATATTTTCGCGTTTGACGCCGCCGTCGAAACAGAGCAGAGGGGGACAGACCAGGGCTTTGCAGGCCTCCCTCAAAGCCTGCCAGCGGGCGCTGACCGTGGCAAAGGAGGGGGCGACGCCGCCCCGTGGATCCACCGCCAGGAGCAGGGCCATATCGATACGTTCCAGCCAGGGGAAAAGCGTCTCGACAGGGGTTTCGGGCAACAGCGCCAGTCCCACCACCAGAGGGCGTCCCGCTGCCTGGGCTTTAAGGGCATCGATGGCTGCTCCCGGATCCGCGCAGGCTTCCAAATGAAAGCTGACCACATCGGCCTTGGCCTCCAGACAGGCGGCGAAGTGGCGCTCGGGGTCTTCGACCAGCAGGTGGATATCCCGGACCAGGGGGGTGTTCAAGGTGCGGATCCAGGCGGGGCCGACCGTCAGTTCGGGCACGAACCGGCCGTCCATGCAGTCGAAATGCAGCCAGTCGATACCGCATTTTTCCAGTCGCGAGAAATCCCGTTCCAGGTGCATGGCATCCGCTGCGGTGGCCACGGCGCTGATGACGGTCAGTCGCTCTCCCAACAAGGCATGCCTTACGGAGATGTTACTGGTCATGGAGGGCCTGACGATAGAAATCCATGGCTTCTTTGGGGCTTTTGTTCTGATGCACCACCTGGCGCACCGCCTGAATCATGGCATCGGGATGGGCGGCCTGGAAGATGTTGCGTCCCATGTCCACACCGGCGGCGCCTTCCTGAACCGCGCGCCAGGCCATGGTCAGGGCCTCTTCCTCCGGGAGTTTCTTGCCGCCGGCGATGACGATGGGTACCGGGCAGGAGGCGGCCACGCTTTCGAAGCCCTTTTCCACATAGTAGGTCTTGACGTAGGTGGCGCCCAACTCGGCGCAGATGCGGGTGGCCAGGCGCATGTACTGGGCATCCCGGGTCAACTGCTTGCCCACGGCGGTCACGCCGAGGACCGGCATGCCCACGCGCAGACCGGCATCCACCAGGCGGGTCATGTTATGGATCGACTGGGTTTCGAATTCACCGCCCACGAAGACCTGCACCGCCACTGCGGAGGCGTTGAGGCGCACGGCGTCCTCCATGTCCACGGCGATCTGCTCGTTGGACAACTCCTTGAGGATGCTGGGTCCGCCGCTGGCCCGCAACACCACACCACGGGTGAAGGTGGGCGGGGTGACGCTGCGCAGAATGCCACGGGTGCACATCAGGGTGTCGGCGTAGGCCAGCAGGGGCACGATATCGATATCGATGCGTTCCAGACCGGTGGTGGGGCCCATGAAGTAGCCGTGGTCCACCGCCAGCATGACGGTGCGTCCGCTGGCCGGGGAGAAGATATTGGACAGACGGTTCTTCATACCCCAGTCGAGTTCGTTGAGACCCTTCAGGCCGAATACCCGATTGGTCTGCGGGCTCTCCAGGTGATAGTCGTGGGTGTCCAGATTGCCATCCAGATCGGCCATGCCCGTTGTTCCTCCATAGCGAGAGTCTTTTGAATGCACCAAAGGAGCAGTTTAGCAGGCGGACTTGGCTATGGCGAGAATGTTCCCGTATGGGGCCGTTGCAGGGGCTGTCGGAGCAGGCCTTGCGGAGCAGCTCTTGGGTCGAGGAGAAACCGGAAGCGAGAAATATAAGAAAAATCTCTTTATTGATGAGGATCTTTTTGAGATAATCGCGCACTACGATAAAGATTGCGTCTTATTTATTTAATTTCTTTTCGATAAAGAGATGGAATATATATAATATATTTA
>JADGAQ010000016.1:8365-37609 GCA_015231925.1 Magnetococcales bacterium | reverse complement strand
CAAACCTCCCGAGAGCCAACCGGAAGGGCGGCGGGCGGGGGAGTCCGGAGGGGGCGTGCCCCCTCTGGTGGGTCCAGGGCGAAGCCCTGGTCGCGTTGACCGCTGGCCGGAGCGGCATGCGTTCCCATGATGTCGATTTCACGCGGGACGCTTCAGATTTCCCCCTGGGGAAAATCCGGGACAATTCCCTCCTTGAATTCCGATCATCCCGGATGGCCCCTTTCGCCAAATCACCCGGATTTGCCCCATCTTTTCCGGATCAACGGATCCGGTAGGGAATGACCGTGAGCAGATAGGGCTCCGTCTGGTTCGCCAGCAGATCCATGAAGGTTGGATAGGTGGTCCATTTGCCTTTCGGGTCGTTCGCATGGGCAAGTTGTTCGAAGGGGAAATCCCCCGCCGTGGAGGCCACGACGATCAGTGCGGAGACCTCTTCCACCTCTGCCAGATCCCTGGAGGCGAATTCCAGCGGCTCGCTTTCGGCGGGTCGGGGAAATGCGAGTTCCTTTCCCGGTTCCAGGACGATGCGGGCCAGGGAGCCCCCCGGGAAATCGGCATTGGGGTAGAGACGCAGCAGGTGATCGAAGGGATCCAGGGAGTAGATGCCGAGAAAGAGTGGTCTGGAGTGGGCGGAACGCACCACGAACCGCACCACCTCGCCTGCCTCGAAGAGATTGCCGCCTGCGGCGAAGCGGCCCGACAGGGCGTTGCGACTGGAGGCGGGCTGGCGATGCACCCGGCCTTGCACCACGGCATGGGCCAGGGAATTGTCGTTTTTCAGGGTGGAGCCTTCGTGCTGGATCACGCCCAGGGCCAGTTTTTCGAAGAGCCCCGTCATCTCCGGGGGGGAGGAGAGCAATGGCGGCGCGCTTTTTGGGGCAGAATCGGTTCGCGAGAGGAGTTCGGCCCGTGCCGCCAGGCGTGCGGCCATGCGAGCATAGTCGGGGCTGCCGAATCCGGCGATGCGGGCCTGGCCCTGGCTCTGCTCCTCCCGGCCCAGACAGTTCACCTCCTCCCGGGGAATTTCGATGGTGGCGGGCTCCAGGCGATCCTTGATTCGCAATTCAAGAAAAACCTGGGATGGATTTTCCAGGCGGTAGAGGCCGGTCACGCGGATCTTTTCAGCCTCGGGAACCGTTTGCCGATTGAAGAAAAGGGCTTCGTGGAGCTTGCCGGCGAAATAGTCCCCGCAGGCGCCGGGTTGCCCGCTTTCGCCCTCAAGGACGGAGACGCGCTCCTTGAGGTCGAAGGCGCCGAGCTGCTCCTTCAAACGGCAGGCAAGACGGTAAAGATGACCGTCGAGGCCCGGGACCGGGCGGATACAGGGATCGGTTTGGTTCTGAGTGGCCATCGGCGCGGCGGGAGGCGTCTCCCGTGGAGGAAGGATGGCGGCGCATCCGGCGAGAAGAAGCAGGCCGGGGATCATTCCCTGGGACAGGCGCATGGTAAATCCTTTCCGAACTGCATGGTCGTTTCCGTTGACTGCCCCATGATATCCCGGTGTGCGGAGTCTGGAAAGAGGTTCGTTTCCACCTGGGATTGCGTTACCATGCGGGGATGTGGCAGACGAAACGGCTGGTGAAGGAGATGGAAGCGATGCACGGGAAGAGAGTCCTGGGCGGGCTGATACTGCTGTTGATCGGGTTGAACACGGGGCTGGTCCGGGGGGAGGAGTACATCCCAAAGGAGCAGCTGCCCGATGACCCGCAGGTGCGGCTCTGGGAGGAGCAAAAGCGACAGCAGCGGCAGCAGGAGAACGAGGTCAGGCGTCAGCGGATTCAGAACGAGCAGCAGAAGTCGGAGGAGGCGCGGAAAGAGCAGGAACGTCTGGAACGTCTGGCGCGGGAGGAGGCGCAGCTGGCCGAACAGGAAAAGCAGGCGCGGGAGGAGCGGCTCCGCCAGGAGGAGCAGCTGGAGCGCTCCCGGCGGCAACGATTCCAGGAACTGGTCGATCGGATCGAACGGCTGATCGCCGGCAACGGCAGCCGGGAGGAGGCTTCCAGACTGCTGGTCAGCGCGGCGGAACTCTATCCCGACGATGCCCGGTTGCCCGGCCTGAAGGGGCGCATTGCCCGGATGAGGGATGATGCGGAGGTGGACCGCATAGCCAACGAGATTCTCAAGGGGGCAGGGGCAGAGGAGCTTCGCAAGTCGGCGGAATTGGATCGTGCGGCAGCGACAGCAGCAGCGGAATTGGACAGGGAATCAGGCCTGGAATTGGACAGGGAACCAGGCCTGGAATTGGACAGGGAACCAGGCCTGGAATTGGACAGGGAATCAGGCCTCCAGACAGTGGTGGAAGGCCAAGCCCCGCCCTGCTGGGACAAACCTGGGAGGGTTGCCGGGGAGTGTATTGAATCGACGACGGGTATGGAATTTGTGTGGGTTCCTGGGGGAACGTTTGACCTTGGAAAAGGGTGGAATGTGCAACGCGGGGTACCTGTGGAGGGCTTTTGGCTGGGGAAGTACGAGGTGACCAACGGGCAGTACCGGAAGAAGGAGTCGGGACATCGCAGTGGGGAGTATGGGGGATTATCGCTGGAAGGGGAGGACCAGCCTGTTGTTGAGGTGAGTTGGGACAACGCCAAGGAGTACGCAGATTGGCTGAGCGGGCTGGGGCATGGGAAGTTTGGCTTACCGACGGAGGCGCAGTGGGAGTATGCGGCGCGAGGGGGGACGATGACCGAGCGTTTTTGGGGGGATGACCCGAAAGAAGCGTGCCAATACGCTAATGTGCATGATGTGACCTCGAAGAGGGTGCTTGGTTTCTCTTTATTAGGGGATGAGCATGCCTGCGACGACACCTATGCGGTGACGGCTCCGGTTCATGACGGGAAGCGGAAGCCGAATCCGTTTGGATTGTATGACATGCTGGGGAATGTATGGGAGTGGACGTGTTCTTGGTACGATTCTTACAGTAGTTCGGAGATGATGTATGCCAGATGCGATGGAGGGGGTTCCATCCGGGTCACTCGGGGCGGTAGTTGGAACGACTACCCCTCTTTCGTTAATTCCGCTAAACGCTACAATATCTCGCCTGGCAGTCGGTACGGCAACCTGGGTTTTCGCCTATCCAGGCCTAATCCATAGACCTTTTTTCTTTGTTCGTTTGGGTCAGAAGCGTTGCCGTTGACTTTTGATTTTGCAGTGGGTGCTTGGTATAGCCAGCCGCCCGAGAGCCGCAGGGAAGGATGGCGGGTGGGGGAGTCCCGAGGGGGCAAGAGCAGTCGGAGTTAGTGGCCGACCGGCGGCAGGTTGAATCGGCTTGTTGACTCACTGGAAGAAGGCATTGAGAAGGTGGTAGACAGGATTTTCCCATTGCATCGCTTTGACGAGGTATTGCCATGTTCATTTTGAAGAGATGGGTACTCGGTGGTTTGGTTCTGCTGCTTGCCGGCTGCGAGGCGCTCCCTTCCGGAAACCTGAAGCAGACGGTGGAGGGTGGGCTGGGCAGGGCGGCGAAGGGAGGGGCTTCATCCTGCTCGGTGGAAGGGTTGGATATGGCCAACTCGGGGAAGTGGACGCTGGAGCAGTGGAAAAAGGCCCACGATCTCTGTCCGGAAGGCGCCTGGGCCGGGGTCAATTACGCCCTGCATCTGCGACAGGCTGGAAACACCAGGGAATCGCTCGACCTGGCGCGACGCTTCGAGGGGAAATCTCCCGAAGCCCGGGATCTGGTGTCCAGCCTGGGAGGGAGCCGGGTTGTCGATCCGCCCAAAATCGAAACGCCATCGTCGTGGAATTTCCAGCGTGCCCTCGACGACTACAGCGACATGGTCTTCGTGGCCATCGGCAACAAGACCTACGGTGAGGGTATTGACGTCAAAGGCACACGTTTTGCCGATCAGGATGCCCGGGCCATGGCGCTGTTTGCCGAAAAGGCGCTGGGGATCCCGGCGCACCTGCGTATTCTTGGGGCGGAAGGCTATACCTCGGCGAGGATACGCGCCCTGCTTGAACCCGAAGGCCGGCTGAAGGAACTGGCGGATCAGTATAACGCCCGAAGGCTGTTCTTCTACTACTCCGGACACGGAATCGCCCCTCCGGAAACCAACGGGGACGGCCAGAATGTGGCCCGGCTGCTGGGCAAGGAGGCGGAGCCGGGAAGTCAAAGACAGGCTTCGGTTCCCCTGAAGGAGATTGTCGAAAAGGTGGAGCAACTGGGATACAGGGAGTTGATTCTGGTGGTGGATGCCTGTTTCAGCGGAAATGTGGCCACCAATACACGATTCGGTATTGATCGCCCCACCAGGCAGGAGGCTACAGACGACATTCGGGGTCTTGGCCCGCGTGCCCCGACTCGCCCTGCGGCGCGCCCGGCTTCACTTTCCCTGATCAAGATCACCGCCACCCGTGAAAATCAGGAGGCCAGGGAAGACGAGCAGAACGGGCATGGATTGATGACCTACCATCTGTTACGGCAGTTGGAGTGGCGGCAGGGCAGAGTGGTGGACGTGGCTGCCCTGAAGCGGAGCCTCCCTCCGGCGGTGGACAATGCCGCTTTCACCAAGAGCGGGGTGGGGCAGTTCCCCATGGTGCTCGGAAACGACCAGACGACGCTGGTGCGCTACCGCTAGCCGGGCTGGCAAAGGGAGTGGGCATGGACGGGAGCCGGTGGATTTCGGGACGGTGGATGATGACGGGGAGTTTGGCTCTGCTGGTCTGGGGCGGTCCGATGCAGGCGGAGGAGTACATCCCGCCGGAGCGGATGGAGAACGACCCCCAGGTGCAACTGTGGCGCAAGCGGCAGCAGGCGGAGAGCGAGGCGAGGCAAAAGCAGTTGCAGGATGAGGCGGAAACGAGCCGTCGCACGGGAGAGCGTTTGCAGCAAACGTTGCGGGAGGAGGAAGAGGCCCGGCAACGGGTTCTGGAGGAGAAGGCTCGGCTGGACCGGCAGAAGGAGGAGGTTTTCCGGGGCTGGCTGGAGCGGCTTGCGGCGGCCATCGGGGAGGGTCGCAAGGAGGATGCCGCCCGCTATTACCGGGAGGCGGTTGCAGTGCTGCCGACAGACAAGAGACTGGCCGGTCTTCAGGAACGGATTGCGAAGATGAGGGAGCCGGAGCCGCCGTCCCCGCCCCCCTCTCCGTCTCCGGACCCCAGTCCGTGGCCGGACCCCAAGAGGTTCGAACCTGCCTCTACAACTGGAAATGCATTTGGGAAAGGGACCGAATGGGGATGGAAAAGCCTTCCTGAAGGGGGGCGTTTGCCATTGATTCCTGCCATAGAAGAAGAGGCCCGCAAGGCAAAGGCCGCGAAATCAGGCACCCCCCCGCCCTGCTGGGACAAACCGGGCAAGCAGGCCAACGAGTGCATCGATTCCCGGACCGGGATGGAGTTTGTCTGGGTGCCTGGGGGCACCTTTCGCATGGGGGCTCCCGAGGATCGATCCGGGCCGGAAGTGGCGCTGAAGGGATTCTGGCTGGGGAAGTACGAGGTGACGCAGGGGCAGTGGCAGGGGGTGATGGGAAACAACCCCTCGGGGTTCAAGAAAGGGGCCGGTTTTCCGGTGGAGAGTGTCAGTTGGAACGAGATTCAGGGGTTTCTGGACAAGCTGAACGGGTCGGGAAAGCGGCAGTTCGAGTTGCCGACGGAGGCGCAGTGGGAGTATGCGGCGCGGGACGGTGGCCGGGACATTTTGTATCCTTGGGGAGATGAGGATCCGGTGTGTCGCAAGGGCGTGCGCAATGGGGCAAAGTTCGACGACAACAAAGATTGCGATGATACGGGAACGGAACCGGTGGGGAGTTACGCCGCCAGTCCCAATCTCGGGCTGTATGACATGGCTGGAAATGTCTGGGAGTGGACGTGTTCGAGGTGGGAGTCACCGTATGACATGGAATACAAGAAGTGTGCCGATTGGGAGATTTTTAGCTCCAACCGGGTGTATCGGGGCGGCAGCTGGCGCAACAGCCCGGCCGGCGTCCGCTCCGCCTATCGCAGCAGGTACGACCCGGACGACCGGTTCGACAACCTGGGCTTCCGCCTTTCGAGGACTGGCCCTTGACCCTTTTACGCTTGTTCCCTTGGGCGCGAAGCGCTCTCTGTTGACGTTCAGGCAGTTGAGGTGGCCCGTGGTCCTGGAGGTTGGCGAGAGGGAGGTCCGCGAAGCGGCAAACCTCCCGAGAGCCAACCGCAAGGGCGGCGGGCTTCCGAGGGAGTCCGGAGGGGGCTTTTTGCCCCCTCTGGTGGATTCCAAAGGCGAAGCCTTTGGTCGCGATATTTTTCGGGTGCGAGACCCTTTCGCAAGCACTGGAACCCTTTGCGCCAGACGGTTGCTGCACCGTTGGAAAATAGCGTGTAAAATATAAGCCAATTGCCTGACGGCGAAGCAATGGGTCAAGGCGATCTGAATGAATGATAAATGAAAAGTCAAAGGATAGAACATTTTCTTTTTTTACTTTTTAAAAGATTAAATATTGAAAGTCAACGGAATTAAAATATATAACTGATTTGCTGCGGGATTTTTTTAGCTCTACTCATATTGGAAAGTAGATCCATTGTGCGATGCAGGAGAAATATCATGTCTCAGACCGTGACGTTCGACGATGTGTGGAAAATGTTCCAGGAGATGGTGCGCGAAAACCGGGAGCGCAACGCGGAGTTCGACCGCAAGCTCCAGGAACGCAGCGCAGAGTTCGACCGCAAGCTCCAGGAACGCAGCGCAGAGTTCGACCGCGAAAACCGGGAGCGCAGCGCGGAGTTCGATCGCAAGTTTCAGGAAACCGAACGTGTGGTCAAGGAGGTTTCCAAACAGGTCGGCGCCTTGGGCAGCCGCTGGGGGGAGTTCGTCGAGGGACTGGTGGCTCCGGCTTGTGAAAAACTCTTCCTGGAACGGGGCATTCCGGTTCACACCGTCAGCCAGAGAGTGCGCTGCAAACGGCCCGGCAATCGCCATATCGAAATCGACCTGCTGGTGGTCAACAGCGACGTCGTGGTGCTGGTGGAAGTGAAAAGCAAACTGAAACACGAGGACGTGCGCGACCATCTGGAGCGGCTGGCCCAGTTCAAAAGCTTTTTCCCCGAGTACGCCGACAAACAGGTCATGGGCGCGGTGGCAGGCATCACCATCGAGGAAAACGTGGACCGCTACGCCATGAACGAGGGACTCTTCGTCATCGTCCAGTCCGGCGAAAGCGTAAACCTGGCCAACAGCCCCGATTTCCAGCCACGCACCTGGTGAACCCACATCGTAACGATTCAGAACCCTGCACAGACCGTATCAACAGATGGAGTCGCAAAACGCGCTGCCAAGCGAGTATATAATTTTGATTTTGACTTTCAATATTTTATCTTTCAAGTATCAAAAAAAGGAAATGTTCTGTCCTTTGACTTTTTCATTTATCGTAACTATTCAGGCCCTTACACAGCGCGCATGATCGTGTCAACAGCGAAAGGAAACGTCCCAGGGCGCTGCCCTGGACCCGTCGGGGGGGATAATCCCCCCCGAACCCCCGTATACCTGAAAAGATACCCCATTCGCTTCAGTCAACGGCACGAACCGGAAACCGTCGCCAGCGGAAACGAACCCGCCACACGCCGTCCATCCACCACCGCCTCCTGCACCACCACCCGGTTGCCAACCAGCCGGTAACGCGCCTGGATGGAACGCGCCTGGCCCAGATCCCCCGCCACGCTGGCCAACTGCCCCAACAGAATGGCATCCAGGTGACGCGGAAAAACCCGTACCCCCCTGCCTTCCACCCCGTGGCGCGTGCGAATGCGCCGGATGAGCTGTTCTTCCTCCGCAGCGGCAGCCGTCGCCACGAAGCGAAAATAGACGCTGTGGCTCAACGGGTCGAAACGCCACGGCCTTCCCGGCGCGTCCGACTGCCGATACAGTCCCTTGTCCCCGGTTATGACTACCGTTTCCATACCCAGGCAACGAAACGCCCCGAACAACTTCTCCCGCTCCTCGCCATCCTCCGGCCAGGCAATCTCAATGCCCGGTCCCTTGCCCTTTTCCGCCTGCCGCATCACCGCACCACCCCGTTCCACGGCCTCCTGGCTGGATACAGGCGCTTCCGAACGGGCTTTCGACTCGGCCAATGCCTGCCGGATCACCTCTTCCTCTTTCTGCTTGCGTTGTTTGGCCTCCTGCTCCATTCGGTCCAGCAGCTTTTTCGTCTCTTCCCCGGAGGCCGGTTTGGGCTCCGTCTCGGCCAATGCCTGCCGGATCACCTCCTCCTCTTTCTGCTTGCGTTGTTTGGTCTCCCGTTCCAGTCGATCCAGCAGCTTTTGCGTCTCTTGCCGAGAGGAGGGCTCCTCCTTGACGGCAGGAGAGGGAGTCTCCTGCCGGAGGGGAGGTGACTCCTCTTTGGGAAACCGTGACGCCGCCTTCTCCGGCGCCGGTTTCACCACCGGTTTCGGCGTCTCCACCTTGGTCGGCGTCTCCACCTTGGTCGGCGTCTCCACCTTGGTCGGCGTCGGTTTGGAGGCTTTGGCAACCTCCCTGATTGCCTTTTGCGGAGGTGGAAACTTTGCCGGGGGTGAGGCCACCTTGGGTGGAGGCTCCGCTGCTTTCGCCGCAGGGGGCGCCACCTGCGGCAGGGGCGCCTCCGCTTTGGGCGGTGTTATCGGAACCGGCGGCAACAGCTTTGCCTCCTCGACCACCGCTGCCGTTGGTTTTGGCGGCGGCAGTTGCACCATCTGCACCATCATGGGTGGCGCGGGAGGTGGTGGAGTCGGGATCGGGGCCAGACTCTCCCACCCCAGGTGGAGCAGAATCGCCCCCGCCACCAGGATCGTGCCCACCTGCGGTGCCACGGAACGGGAGGAAGGGCTCATGATCGTTGCCTCCCTTTCAGCCGGGGTCAGTTGTTGTCGAGAAAAGCGTTGGTCATTCCAGCGGTGTCGTTATCATCCATCTGTTCGTTGCCAGCCCGACCGCCACCCATCTCCTCCTTGAGCCCTCGCGCATCCAGAGCCAGCTTCTGCGCCATCAGGCCCAGCAACTCCTGCTCCAGCTGCGCCAGTTGCCGCTCCCCCTGAGCCTCCACCGCCTGGGCCGTCAACCATTCCGCCTTGGTCAGAGGCGTACCCCCCTCGATGCTGGAACGATTCTGCGGATGGGCCGCAATGGCCGCAGTCAGCTGATTCATCGACCTGGAAATCTGCGCCGACTGCATCGAATACCTGGTTTGCCGCACCCCGCCATCCACGAAAACCGCCTTTTCCACCGCCAGCGAGTTTCCGGACATGCGCTCCGCAGCCGCCTTCTGCAGACGAACCGTCTCCTGCTCCCGGGGAGTCAGAGCCCGGTCCAGCAAACGGACCCGATCCAGCAACTTCTCCAGCAAGGTCTCCTTGGCCTTGGCCCGCTCGACCTTGTAATTCACCACCTGCTGTTGCAGACCGATCAGCTCTTTCTGAACCGCCAGACGGCGAAATACCAGCTCCTGGCGGTTGCCGTCGTTTCGGGCCAAGCCGATGCTCTTGTTGAGCCGCCCCAGCTCAGCCATTTTTTCCTTCACCTGGACTTCCGCGTCCGCCATGGACGTGGCCAGATCCGAACCCCGCCAGGAGTCCTTCAAAGCCTGGTTCAGAGAATCCACCGACATCTGCACCAGCCGGTCCGAGATGGGCAAATCCCAACCCCCGCTTTGGGCCGGAGCGGCATAGGCCACCGTCAGGGACAACAAGGGAACGATCAGCAACCGGGAAACAGTCTTCATGGGAGTTCTCCTCGTCGTTCGATGATCAGTGGCTCAACCAGTAGATATTGCGCCGGAGTTCCAGCTTGGCCTGCTCGCAGGCGTTGGATACGCGCAGATTCGCACTCTCCCGCCCCGGCAGGGCTTTGAGGGTGTCGAGGAGAGAACACCTCTCTTCACCCAGATGCAGATCCTTGCCACGGAAACGTCCTTCGAACCCCTCCCGCACCCGGTTGGCCTCCTTCCAATCCCCCCCGCGGGCATAATCCAGTATGGCCAGCCCCATGGCCTTCATGCGCTCCTCCTCGGAGGCTCCCTCATAGGTATCGCCGGAGCAGTTCTCATAGCGCCGCGCCGCCGAAAGACACTTGCCGGGGCTGTCGTGGAGCTGGCATTGCTGGTCCATCTCCCGGGCCTCGTTGAGGCAGCGGGTGAAATTGCCGTATTCCGGGCTCGGTGTCGTGGTGGCGCAGCCCGCCGTCAACACGGACAGCATCAACAATCCCAGAGCGTGGCGGCGAATGGTGCGGGTTGCGGTCATGGTCCAATCTCCTCTGGTCAATAGTCATCAATAAAGGCGCCCAGTCCGTCACCGCGGAACTAGAGGATCGTGTCGTTCTCATCGGACCCGGTCGGGCTCTTTTTCAATTTGGCCTGCATCATCAACACGTTCAGACGCTTGCCAACCCGTCTGGCACCCTCCATGTCGCCACTTTCGATATAATCCCTCAAACCCAGAAACAGCACCTCGATGCGGGCTTCCACGGTAACATTGGCGCGCATCCGGCCGCAGTTTTCAAACTGCCGGGCAGCGATGCGGCATTGCTCCGCATCCCCCGGAAAACGACACTTGACATGCACCGGTTTGGTCTCCTGCACACACCGGGAAAATCTTCCGCTGGCGGTTTCGGAGGTGGTGCTGCAACCGGCCAGAACCGCAGACAACATCAAGAACCCCATGGCGCGGCGTTGAAAGGTGGTGGAGGCGGTCATGAGCGTTCTCCCTGAATCTCATAAGTAAATGGGCTTTGTCAGAAGGGGAGGTGAAGGGGAAGAGGGTGATGTGAACGGGAAACCGTTCGCCTCACCCTGCCTGCCATCCCGATCCCCGGTCGGGATGGCAGGCTTTCCTCTCCTTCAATAAGATCAACGGAGAGACAGGGGCTTTTTTTCTAACGCCCCATGCGCTGCATGTAAAATTCGTTCATGTCGCTTTCCATCACCGAGAGAGCCTTCATCATGGCGGCCTTGTCCGACCGCTCTTCCCCGCGATCTGCGGAACTGGCAGCCAGCCTGCGGGGGCGAATCTCCGTGGTGGGCAGATCCTCGCTGAAAGCTCCGGGAGGCAGCCCTTCCAGGACCTCTTTGCGCCGGGTCGCCACATCGGAAGCAAGCCCGGAAGAGTCCGCCACCTTGATTTCGCTCGGCGCGGTCTCCTTGACCACCGGGGGCTTCTTCACCTCGGGTTGCTTGACCTGAATGGTCGGTTTTTTGGGTGCGTTCACGGGCTTTTGGGGAGCCGGTTGGCTGCGCAACGGTGGCGGAGCGGAAACCTCCTCTTCACTGGCCCGCACCGCAGCCGGATTGACCGGAGGATATCCCTTGCCGGACCGCGCCCCATTGTTGGCCCACTGGGCCGGTGCAGGGGGTGAACCTGCCTGTGGCAATGAAGCCGGCGGGGCAACCGGTGCTTGAGGCAACGGAGCCTGGGCCGTCACCGGAGATTGAGGCACAGGAGCCTGGGCCGCCGGCGTCGGTTGGGGGGGAGGAGGGGGAATCTGGGCCACCACCGGCAGCGGAATCGACTGGACCGGGGGTGGTGGAGCCTGGGCCGTGACTGGAGGGGCTGCGGGTCCAGCCTGAATCGGAGGAGCAGGCGCCACCGCCGTCACCGGCTTGGGCGGGGGTTCCCGTTCCATCCGGGGCATGCTGCCGGTGGCAGCCAGAAGTTTGAGCTCCTGCACCGGTCCCTGCACCGCCTTCATGACCCGTTCCTCGATGCCACTGGCCATCTTCTTATTGTCGGACATGACCCTCTCCAGGGAAGAGTGCATGGCCTCCTGCTGGATGAAGCTCAGATAGAGAAAAGCCAGCAGCACCGCGCTGAAAAACAGGATATTCTTGCTCATCGTTCCATCCTCCGAGGGTTTTTCATAAGGCGTAACCGGAACCATGCCCGTCGATTCGACATCGAAGACCGGTTCGGTACGGCGCATGGCGTTGCGCAGGCGTTTGCGGCGGATCAGCTCGACCGTGGCGCCGAGAAGCAGACTCCCCGCTCCAAGGGCCATCCACAGGCGCGCCGAGCCTCCGTCCTTCACCAGGGAGGGGGCCGCGAGCAGAATTCCTCCTCCGGCCACCACTCCCGTCAATACCAATCCCCGCCAGCCAAATCCCATGATCTGTTCGCGAATGTTCATCTCTCTTACCTCCAGGCCTTGCGGCTATCCAAAACGGCTTCCGTGGTCAGCCCCATGCGGGAGAACCAGTAGGTGCATAGGGGCTGGTTGGCCTCCCGACTGGCATGAACGATAAAGCTGGTGTCGTAGTCCTTGAAGACCTCGTGCAGCTTGGGATCTTCCCGAGTCCCCAGTTCGCTGTCGTTCACCAGCATCTGGGAGGCGTTGAGGGTGGTGGGCATGAGGACCGCCAGCTTCTGCGCCCGCAGCTCGGGGGAGAGGTTGGCGTCACGGCAGACCGAGAGCAGACTGGCCCTGGAGCGTTCGAAGGTCTCCAGGGTGCCCGCCTGCAACGGCGCGGCAACCGAGGTCAGCAGGGCCAGAGCGGCAAGGGTGTTGCGCAGGGGCTTCATGGGGCATCTCCTTTTCGGACAGTTGGGCAAGTAAAGGGAAGCCGCCTGGGCCGGGGTGAACGGCAACCGCGCACCCCGACCCGCCGGGAGGAGCCTGACGGCATCCTCCTGTGGCTGGCTTCAAGAATCACTACTGCGAAATGGAGGAGGTTTTACCGGGGCGTAACAGGCTGGAAGGAAAATTTTCGTGTAAAAACGGCCTTCTTGACACAATACGGAAGGTCTTTCCCTTGGAGAAGGGCTTCCCTGATAGCCTCCGGATTGTCCATGGGGAACGGAGAATGGATGAAATGGAAGGCGTATTCCCCATCTTGAGCAAAAAATTCCTGATCCGGATCGCCATCATCGTCCCGGGGACGGGTATTGATCAACCACGTTCCATGGGATGAGGTTTTGGAATAGACAATCTTTGAGCCTGATTCTGAGGTAACAGTCAATGCCATATATTTCGGAATACTTTTCCCATTCCCGGATGCCGCAATCTTTAGCCAACAAAGAGATTCCAGAGGGATAGTTGAAGAAGCTGTATCCTGCAAGAATTCCTGCGTCTGGTCATATTTGTTTGTCGTCAGCCTCTCTTCTACAGGACACAGCCCGTCTGTTTTGGCGGAATACCTGTCCATCTGGAGAATAATCAGTCGGTTATCCCGAAAACAATCCCAAACCGGAGGGAGATCAAACAACACCCAAATAAAAGAACCAACCGTAATAATTGGAGCAGCTATAACCAAAAGGATATGCCACCATTTTTCCGTTATCCACTTTTTGAAACGTTGTATCCATCCAGACGATTTTTCTGACTTGTCGTGAATCGAGATATTGTTTCCATTATCGACTGACGAATCAAGCTCGGACAAGAAACTGACATATTTAATCTGATTTTTGGTAATGTTGTGTGTTCTAAAAAATGCATTATCCTGCGCTTCGACAGTGTTCTTTGAGACTTCTGGAAAAAAGAGGGTGAAGGGGATTCCAAGGTCCATAAATTTTCGGAACAGATGGATACTATTTGCAATTTTTTCTTTTTCCAGATCAACCGATTCAACTTTGTATCTTCCATCATCATAAAGCACCTTTCCCGTCAACCACCACACTTGAAGAAGCTCTTGTTTTCCATTTGCTTCTCCAGAGGTGGGCCCGTCAACAGCAACACGCCCGAGATGACGCATCAGGGACTCGTTATCCGAATATCGCAACAATCTTTTCTTGGAATACAACAAGTGAGCAACCGCCACTCCAAGCTGCCAGCTCTCTCCATTCTCAATATTTCCGGACAAGGTCAGCTTGTAGGAATCTGAATGACCGACCAGTTTGTCGATGATGCTGTGCGGTCCGTTACAGAACAGGGCATAGGCTTCGTTGACATCGACCTTGCTCCTGATGTCATGCCCCAACTCCCTAGACAGCACGAGCATGGACCTGTCACTGCCATCCGCGTTCTTCATTCTTTGGCCGGACGAAAGGTCCATCACCAGGGACGGACCTTTCGAGGTGGCGATGCAAACCAGGATCCTGGGCAATCCGTTCATTGGGGTTTCATCTCCGTTCGCGGATCCAGCAGGCTGGAAATGACCGGACTTCCGGCCTCCACTTCGCCATGATATTGCCCCTCGCCGACGCGCTGCAGTGGAATCTCCACGGCACCCGTCCCTTCCGGCAGGAGCAGAAGATCGAGGCTTTCCCGGTTGCCTCCCGGATAGCTCACCTCGATGTACACCTCTGCCTTGTCCCCCAGGACAAGGCGCAGACGACTTCGCGTACCCAGGTCGCGCTCCCACTCCCCGGCCAGGCGAAACGCTCTTTCGGTGTCGGTTCCGGCAGCAGCCAGGGTGTTGCCGTATTCCTGCCCCTCCTGGATACTCAAATCCCGGAACCATGTCCTGTACGGTTCCCGCGATAAAAGGGCCAGCTTTTCCGGAGGGAGAGAATACTCTCCCCGATACTTGACCAGACTGTCAACCTCGCTCCAGGACAAGCATCGGTTTGCCGTGGCAACACGTTCCTGCCGCTTCTCCAGGCGGGTCCAGCGCTCGATCACCTTGTTCTGAAACCGTTCTTCCCAGTTTTCCAGGGGCTTGTTCATCCTTCAACACTCCGCTTTGTTGGGATAGAGTTTGGCAAGATGTTCCCGGAACATCTCCATGTCTTCCTTGTATTGCTCATCATTACGAAGAGACAGTCCCAGTTTTGTGTTGAATTGAGCAATTTTTCTCACCAACTCCGCCATCAAATCGCCCCCACGGCGATGTCCTTCCCTCAGGCAGGAATTTTCCTCCATAAGACGTTTTTTCGGGGGAAATCCTTCCCGGAAGCCGTTGCTCTCATACGCCTTGGGCAGTTGTACCGTTGCGAAATTTTTTATTGTTCCGGACTGGATGGTGTCGTAGGCTTCAACCACCAGGGGACGCAAAGCGGGTACGATATGGCTGTTCAGCATGGTACTGATCAACGTCTTGAAGAGCGCAATGCTGTCCCATCGGGCTTCATCCGAAATGCAGGTCTCAAATCCCCGATGGGCGGTTGCCATCACATCAACGAGAAAGCCCAGCCGCCCCTCCGGCAATGGAAAGGTCTCTTCCACAAAGCCCAAAATGGCCGCCTGCCTGGCTTTTTCCAGCGCCTCCTGCCGTTCATTCCAAAGATCGGTTGCCATGGCTCCCCGCTGTCTGTTCAGCTTGTCCTGTTCTTCCTGACAGGCGTTGATGATGGCGGCAAAGCGACCAACCCGCTCATCCGACAGATCGATGGGACGGGCTTCTTTCCATAAACGGTCGAAGGTAGCTGATTTGCGCAACAGGTCGATGAAGGAGGCCTGTCTGCCCAGTTGACTGAACAAACGCAGACCTTCCACCTCTCCATGACAAAGAAGGTAGTGCAGGATGGCGTGCAGGGTTGTCTGGTGTTTGCTCTGTTTCTCTTTCCATTCCGCATGAACCAGAGCGTAGTTTGTTTCCGGAATCCGGTTGCAGCGGACCGTGCCTCGGCTGAGGGCATATTGCCAAGGGCCTACGGTCCGCGACCATGCTACCAATGTTGGGAAACGTTCCACCAAAGGGGTGTTGTCGAAAAGAATCTTTAAAAAGTCGGTCTCTGTGTCATGCGGCATGAAATATTTAATATCCCACTCGGCCCCGTGACTGGTCAGGCGGGCGAGAATCGTGTGGTTGTGCAGTTGTGAAGCCATCATGTCCGCCATCTGGTAGAGGATATCCTCATCTTCCTCCTTTTCCGGACATTTCAGCCATTCCAGATCGATCACTCCATCTTCCGCGTCGCTTCCAAGCGAAAAGGTCTTTTCGCGATTCCGCCAATCCCGCCACAGTTTCGAGACCGTGATGACCTTATTGAAAAGTTCCACAATGGTTGTGAACTGGATAAACCCCTTGTCGGAAGTTGCGCCATTTCGCTCCTTCAGCGACATCTCTTTCCAGAAAGCGACGATTTCCAATGGTTGCAAATCTTCGGCCTGAACAGTATCACCATATTTCTCTTTCAGCTCCTCTTTCCCCAAAATAAAATTCCGGATAGCTTCGCAGCGCCGGTACAGATGTTCCGGACTCTCCCCCATCGCCTCCCAGGCCGTGTAGCAGTCGGTGAGTTTCTCCTTCAAAATCCCCGCCAAACGTGAAACGGCCTGCCTGCCTTGTTCTCCACCCGGATCGTTCATCACCAGACTCGCAAGAAAATCCTGACCGTGCCCTTCGTCCATTTCGCACAGCAGTTCGGCGAAGAGGTTCAAATAGGGCATCCGGTTGAAATAGATCGTCCAGGATTGTTTCCCTGTGCGGAGGAAGAGAACCTCCTTGCCCGGCCCGCCACTTTCAATGTGGAGTGACTGCCCATTCCAGGAAATGCCCTTCGAAGCGTTGGCAAACCGTTCGAGAAAGGCCTTTTTCTGGACAGACTGTCGGCAATCGAGAACAACATCCCTTACCTTTTGCCAATCATCGGTCTGCAACGAGATACCCATGGCGTGGACAAAATAAGCCACTTCCGTCAGGCGATCATGATACTGGCGCTTATAAAATAAATCCCCCTCCAGGGTGTCCGCCACCTTTTCATGGTATTTCAGGTGACCAAAACGATCCACCATGATGGTTTCAACGCGCCTGAATATCTCCAGAAGTGTTTCATTGCTCACATCGGCCACCTTCCTGCCTTCCTTGCTGTAGTGCAAATTCCAAGGCCACCGCGCCTCACCGACTGGCCATCAGCACCTCTTCCTTCACACCATGTTTGCGCAAGTGGTCATCATAACGCCTTTTCAAACCCTGCACCATGTCCACATAAGAACGAGTCGCCGGGATCACCCGCAGGTTGCCCCGGCTCGTAACAACCGAAGAGCCGCCATTGTAATGACTCAGGGCGATATCAACCCGCCCGTCATAGGTTTCGATCAGCCGCTTCAGAAAGTGCACCCCAACCCGAATGTTGATCAGCGGATTGCGCAAGTCCCGAGGTTGCAGTCCGTACTCGGCCCGTCCGGTGGCGGGCATGATCTGCATCACGCCAATGGCCCCGACATTGCTGCGCGCTTCCGGATTGAAATAGGACTCCACATGGGCCACCGCCAACGCCAGGGAGATGGGCAAACCCATGCGACGTGCCTCCCGGGCCACCATGGCCTTGATCTCGTGACGTTGCCAGGTGCGCTCCTTTTCCGCCATGGCCGTCGTCGGAATGGATATCTGAAGAATCAGCAGGCAAGACACCCATCGCCAAAACCGCGCGAAGTTATTCATGACCGTTTCTCCTCGCTAATGGCCAACCATAACGGCAACAGCACCACCACTCGGGCCTTTCGAGCTTCCGACAGGATGATCGGGCGGGATTGGCCCGGAACATTGCCTGCCGGCGCGACGTCCCTCCTCGGCTCAATGCACTCTTCGTGAATCACCTCCAGCATCAGCCACCACAGGGCCAGAAAGGCCAGCACCCACAACACAATTTCCACATTCAAATCGGCATCACGGCAATCCTGGTCCGTTTTCATGGCCATTTCCCCGTATCGATCAGCAATGAAGGGAAGAAGGAAAACGCTGATTTCCTTCCTTGCCTTCACCAACGCAGAAGTGACCCGAAAAAATAATCTGCCCTCTTCTTCGTTGGCATATGGGACAGCCCGGCAAGCACGCGCTCGTCGTTGCGCGGTCAACCCGAAGCCAAAGGAGACGTGACATGAATCAGCATTTGGATGACCGACTTTCCTTCCTTGACGATGGAGACCACGACGGCGCGCTCGACGCGGAAAACAGCCGCTGGTCGATGAGTCCCTTCAACCAGGAACGGAGCGCAGCAGAAGGGCCTGACTATTCATGCTTTCTGGATATCGGGACCACCCCCGGAAAAGGGGGTCGGGAATTGACCCTGGTTGTCACGCCGATACGACCTCCGGTGATGCCGGAAGTCCACTTTCAGATCGATCCAGGGATTGCCTGTTGGTTGAACTGTTACGCGGGCACCCTGTATTCAGCACCCTGAGCTGATCATGGAGACTATCGATGATCCTCGACATGGAGTTGGTTCAGTGGGTGAAGACAGCCAACGGTGAGGTCTTGGAAATAGACTTTGCTTCCCGGTTCAATTTTCGCCTGCGGCTGGAAGAGTGGCCTTGGAAAACAGAGGGATGTCCCGTTTCCTCTTCGAGAGAAGGGGGAACATGGGAACCCTGTGTCGATCCTGAAATTCCTCTTTTCCGCCCGGCCGGGGATTACCCGGAAGCCCATGCCATGCATGCCTTTCTCGGGCGGTTTTCCACCTCTTTATCCGATAGCCAAAACCGCTCCCGAAAATAATGAAGATCTTTCTTCGTTGGAGTATGTGAGAACCCGGCAGCCAACTGCTTCTTCATGGCGGCACCAACCGAAGCAAGGAGAACAGACATGAACCAGCATCAGAATGGCCACGATCATCATCACGAAGAACACCACGATAGCGAGAGAGACGGGCATGAAGTCACCCTGGCGGCTCGCGGCGATTACGGAACGGTGGTAACGGAATTTCTGCATCGACATGCCCTGGTGGGCATCGTCGGATTCTCGGGCGGGGCCGACGATAAACTGCCGGGTCTGCCGGAGGGGGATCCCATCCAGGAAGAGTTCAAGGAATTTCGCAAACATCTGGAGGAACGCATTCTGCGGGACGCTCTCGGCACGTTGCGGGGCCATCATATCGCTGTCCTGACCGGCGGAACCCGTTTTGGAGTCCCCAATACGGCCACTCGTGTGGCCAAGGAAATGGGATTCAAAACCATCGGGGTCTATCCTCTGACGGGCCGCAAATACGCATTGGGAGGCGATCTTCTGGATCTGGGACTGTGTGTCGAGCCACTGATGGGCGAATCCCACTGGGGCGACGAGTGCCCGGTTTGGGTTTCATTGTGTCAGGGGGTGGTCGTGATCGGAGGTGGGGCTGGCACCCTTTCGGAGTGCGCCCATATCCAGAAGATCAACGAAGGCCTGGTCAAATACGGACGAACCCCGAAGATCATCGTACCCATCCACGGTACCGGGGGGGTGGCAGATGTCCTCCCTCATATCTGGACCAAGCCCGAAATCAAACGGGTGAGTATGCCCTCCGATCGGGTTCACACCGGTTCGGAAGCCGCCTTTTTACTGATGGAGCGGTTGGGGTTGCACCGTCACAACCATTCCGAGGATGGCATTCACTGCCACGACTGAGCTGGATCGAAGGCACCAACTATCCAGGACGGGAGAGGTTCTCCTCTCCCGCCTGAAAGCGATCACGTGAGGAAGAGGAGAACGACCATGGACTGCGGCATCATCAAACCCACCCCCATTTCCGGCTTTCCCGAGTTTCTTCCCGCCGAAGAGATTCTTTTTCAGAAAATGCGCGACGAGATCCGGCAAGGCTACGAGAGCTTCGGTTTCATCCCCATCGAAACCCCGGCGGTGGAACTGGCTCAAACCCTCACCGCCAAGGGAGCGGACCACGAGATCTATGCCCTGCGCCGCCTTTCTGCCGTATCGGGAGACGAGGAGACCAAGAATCTGGCACTCCATTTCGACCTTACCGTGCCGTTGGCTCGCTACGTGGCGCAATATTACGGGCAACTCTCCTTTCCTTTCCGTCGCTACCAGATCCAGCCGGTATGGCGGGGAGAGCGGCCTCAGGCGGGGCGCTTCCGGCAATTTTATCAATGCGATATCGACACCATCGGCAATGGGGAACTCTCCCTGTACCACGACGCCGAAATGCCCGCCGTGATCGACCGGATCTTTACCCGGCTGAACATCGGCGTATTCACCATTCGCATCAACAATCGCAAGATTCTCCAGGGGCTTTTCGAGTCCATGGGGTTGGAGAACACCATCGAAGAGGCTTTGCGGATTATCGATCGCCTCGAAAAGGTGGGGATGGAGGAAACCGGCATAGGTCTGGCGGAGCTGGGGCTCGATATGGAGAAAGTCGGCCAGCTGATGGCCTTTTTCAACCAGAAACGAACCACGGAAGAGTGGTTTGCCTATTTCCGCTCTCTCGACCTGAACGATACCTTCGATCAGGGAGTTGAGGAGCTGTCCAAGGTGATCTCCCTGGTTCGGGTCATGGGGGTTCCGGAAGACCACTTCCAGGTCGATCCCACCATCGCCCGGGGCTTGAACTATTACACGGGTACGGTTTATGAAACCCGGCTGAACGATCATCCGGAGATCGGGAGCATATGCAGTGGGGGGCGCTACGAAAACCTGGCCAGCCATTTCACCGAGCGGAAGCTGCCGGGAGTGGGGATATCCATCGGTCTGACCCGGCTGTTCACCAGTCTGCTGAAAGCGGGGGTGATTCGTCCCGGCACGGTGGCCACCGCTTCGGTGCTGGTGACCATGCAGAATCCCTCTCGGGCGACTGACTACCTGGCCCTTGGTGCTGAACTCCGGCGCAATGGCTTCAAGACGGAGGTTTTTCTGGAGGAAAAGCGATTGGGTGACCAATTGCGTTACGCTTCCCGCAATGGCTTCCGCTTCGCGATTATCATCGGTGACACGGAATTCACCTACGAAACGGTCATCGTCAAGGAGCTCGCTTCTGGAACTCAGCATGTCCTGAAGCGTCGGGATGTCGGTGACTTTCTGTACAATTCCTTGAAGTAATGAGCATGACAGGGGAGGATTCTTAACATTCTCCTGTAATATCAGCAAGGCCTACCCTGACGGGTATTAATGTTCAGATGAGCGAAGAGATCAATCTGTCCTGACAGGGGGTATTCCCGACTTGATAAATCGGGAATACCCCCTGCAATACTGGCCGAACCCACTTGAAATGGAATAGCAGGCTTTTCTCAAGGGGGAAGATAATGAAAATACGTTTAACTATGCGGCAGCTCCCTCTTGCGAATACCGCTCCAGAAGGTTATTCAGAAATCTATTTTGCCTTTCTGTTGCTTTCCTTCCTCATCTTGGGGTTAATGACAATGCCTGTCACCATTTATTGGGAACGTCTGGCACCCTATTTCGCAACAGGAGGTCTCTTTTCGATCATTTACCTGAAATGGCTCAAGAGCAAAATAATCTTCTGGGAGACATTCTTTCATGAGCTGACGCATGCCTTCTTTGCTATCCTCTTGTTTCGCAAAATCAGCCGGTTCGTTGTAACACATGATCAAGGCGGGCTTGTTACCTATTATGGGGAAAGAAACTGGTTAATCACCCTCTCCCCATACTTTTTTCCAATCCACACAATCTTTTTGATCCTGCTTACTGTATTAAATAATGATGGAGAGCGTCAAAGCTATTTTTGCCACTCTGTCGGAGTAAGTTATGCTTGGTTTTTGTTGGCGACCTTGCGGCAATTTTCGTTCAAACAGACTGACATCCTTCACCAGGGGCGAATCTTTTCCGCGATTGTTGTGATTTCCAGTAACATTCTTATCTGCCTGAGCGTTTTGCTATTTCTCCAAGGAAACTTGAAAGATATATTCGGCCTTGCTGGTAAATTGTTAATAGAATTGTATTCTTTGGTGGTGTCGACATATTTCTACTAAAGGCATTTATGGGGTCCAAGAACGTAACCTGCAAATCAAGCTTGTTATAACGCAATCTCAGGGCAAGAAATACCCTGTTGCGCGGCAGTTTATTCGCCTCCCTTCTGGAAGAGTGCGCGGCATTTCGGCAAAGTCTGGCAGCGTGTTGCCGTGTGGTGAAATGCAGCTCCATGCGAATCGCTTCCCCCCAAGTTTTGCCGCCCTGGGCCCGGCCAGTGTCCACCTTGCCGTCCACCAACCGGACGAGGGCTTTGCTCACCAGCTTGCTGACGGGGGAATCCCTGCCGTCGCACCCACTCCGACTGGCTGATCAGTATGGTCGTTCCGTTCAGAAAAAGTTGCTCAAAATAATATAATTGCGCTTGATCGTGGGGCGAATGAGTGGCTTTATGGAGCCATTATAACGCAACACATCAGGAGGCAAAACAATGAATGAACTGACCACCACACAAAAGAGCATCCTTGAAGCCGCTGCAGCTCGTTCGAACGGTTCGATCCACCCCCTGCCGGAGAATGTTCGGGGCGGGGCCGCCAAGAAGGTGATTGATTCTCTGCACCGGCAGGGGCTGATCGAGGGAGATGGCACCGACACCTGGCGACTCAGCGAAGAGGGCTACCGCGCCATTGCCACGAAGGTGACCAGCGGAATAACGGAATCCGGCGAGCTGATTTGCCCCGCCATCCTGGTCCACGAGGTGAACACCCCGCCCGAAGGGATCATCGAAGGCCTGCCCCCGCTCGTCTTGAACTGCCCGGACGAGGATGAAGCCACCGGGGACTTCTCCGAAACCCCCATCCAGAACCCTCTCGAAAGCAGCGATGATTGGATGCACGAAGTGGATCAGGACTTCCTGGCCATCGCCAAAAAGCATTTCGCCAACATCAGCCGGGAGAGCTGGCCCGCCATCCGCAACACCATCGAGGAGGCCTACGCCCTCGGATACGAGCAGGCCAAGGTCAAACCGAAGCGGGAAAGCAAAAGTGGCCGGGGAGATTCCAAACAGGCCAAGGTGATCGCGTTGATGAAACGCCCGGAAGGAGCCACCCTGGCCCAGATTGCCGAGGCAACGGGATGGAATTCCAACACCATTCGGGGATTTATCTCCACCGCCAAGAAAAAGCTGGGCATGGAGATCACCACCCAACGCACCCGGACGGCGGGCCCCAACCAACAAGGCTCTCCGGGGGCGTTTTCGACCTACTGCGCCTCTTGACCCAAACCATGCCGACCTGGAATCGGAGCGGCAACAAAGTTGGAAAGGATCGAAGCATGCGCCCCTACGGCATCAAACGGAAGGATTTTGGCTGCTGCCCTGGTCATGACAAGTTTCCCCGAGTGATCAACCCCACCCGGGGCAGCCATCGGAAACATGCCAAAGAGACCAAGATGGTCCACCGCATTGCCCGCGCCCGTATCAGGACGGCCATCTTCCGATTTCGCGAAGGTCGGGAGGATGTCTTCTTCGATGGGGTCTGATGAGCTTTCCTGCCAAGACAAGTCAGCAGATCTTCCTGGCGTCAAAATCTTGCGGAGGCTGTCAGGATGCTCTACTTTTGGGTGCAACCGCTCTGCAGTCAGGACGCCCATACCATGGATGGCATGGGAGGGAGCAAGAACATGGAAGGGAAGGCGGACACCCCAGACGAGTGATCGTCTGGGGTTTCTTCCTCAGGCAGTCTGCTGTAGCCCCCCCACGTTCGGCGGCAGCCTGCTCGAAGGTTTTGCCGCCGCTGCCCTCCAGATAGACAGTCTTGCCCGTGGCCCGGATGTACCGTTGCACGGCTACGTCCACGTAAACCGGCGAAATCTCCATGGTGCAAACCCGTCGCCCGGTCTGTTCCCCCACCATGATCTGGGAGCCGGAGCCGCTGAACGGCTCGCAGCAAAGCCCAGGATTTCTGCGCCCTCGGTCTGGAACTGCCTTTGACCAAGAAGACGCTGGAGGAGATCCTCGTCGCCGATTTCGAGGTGGACATCACCGCCGCTGAGGCTGCCCTGGCTGCGAGCAAGCCGCGCCGCAGCAGGGAGATGGTGGCCACCTCGTCGTTCGTCATGGCGTCCAGAGCCGCCCAATTGGTCACAGAACCAGGAGAAGTGTGCTTGCCCCTGGATGTGACAGGGGGACATGTCCGCTACTGGGGGATAGGGGGCGTTGGCCCAACGAGAGACAACCTGACAGTGTCTCTTGTCTCCATGCGAATCGCGCCCTCAGAGAATGGGGGGACGTGATTCAACATTCCCGGTGGGTCAGGCTGCAGCCCTCACATTCTGAGCCGGATCGTTCGCCTCGTTTTGACGCAGGATTACTTCTTCGGAGATTTCCGCTCCCCATACATCAAATCCTGTCCGTTCTTTCCGGGCGAACAAGTCGATACGGGGACCTTCACAAACCCGATTCACCAAATCGTAGAAGCACTGTGGCTTCTCTGAATGCTCCCCGCGATCAGCATCAAAACACACAAAAAACTCTTTGGTATCAAGGAATTTTGCATTTCCCTTTTTCCCGACCAGAATGAATTCCGCATTTCGGGTAGGACCTTCTGGCAATTTTGGGCCTCCATTTTTGCGCCAAACCATGAGCAGTTCGTATTTGAACCCCCACTGTTCCAGGATGTCGTAGGACTCTCTGAGCTTGCTGTCCAAAGTCCACAAAAAGAGCCAGCAGTTGTCATCAGCGATGTTTCTCGCATGAGGAAATTCTTGGATCTTCTCCATGGTCATTGTGTGATACTTCAATCCATTGATCGGCCACGGAGGATCGACGACAATGACCTTGTATTTTCCCTTTGGCGGAATCTCATTCTTTATTCTGTCTCTGATGATTTGTAGCCTACTTTGTGTATAGCGATGTTCCTTGACCGCTTTCCGTGGCGGATTGTTTTCGACCGTCATTGGAAACAACTCCTCCATGATAGTCATTACTAATTTCGCGGTGACCTTGTTGATGTCTGGTTGTTTATCGACGACATGTTTCCAAGCTCTTTTGGCATCTTCGTCGCTCAAATTAAACAGGGGACGCAACCGGGATTCCTTCATCTTTGAGAGGTCCAAGCTGAGCAGATCACAAAGCCTCGTTGCTTTCCTGATCCTCATCAGATAGGAAACGCTGAAAGTTGGAAATACGGCTTTGTAACATTCGGTCGCGCTCTTGTAGTTCAACGCAGCATAACCATTTCCATCATCAAGCCTGATGAGCAAACGGCCGATATCGAGAGTCCCTCTGTTTACTCTATCGACGATTGTGCGGGCCTCATCCGGGGTGAGAACGGTGCTCTCCCCGATTTGGGCCCCTTGAGAGTTGTTGCTTCCTTGAGTGTTTTCCTCGGTGATTTGGCTGTTTTCGTCGTTCTGAGTGTCTTGGAGACCGGCGGTGCTGGGAAGGACCGGATTCGTGTTTGCTCCTGTTCCCTCCGGGGCGGTCGCGGCGGTTTTCAAACCTTGCGCTTTTGCTCCATCATTCTTGCTGTCAGCCCATGCTGGTTCTTCTACCCTGGAGATACTTACTGGGCTGATTTCTATTTCCTCATCCTGTGGCACCCCGTTGTCGCAGGAGGAGGGAGACGTGGGATGGTTATCGCCGTCATGGTTCTCTTCGTCGTTGGCGGGATTGGCATTGCTCTTGAGCAGTTCCTTAATCATTTTACACCTCCTGGTGTACGATGTTCACCTGGGCAACATCCTGGCCCTCTGGCCATGACGTCAACTCGGCAATGTTTGAAGACAAAACTTCTCTTTCCCTGCGATCAAGGATCGTGGGCGGCTCGTCGTTCATGTGATCTTGTTGATTGCGAAGCCAAATTTCCTGAATCAGGCTTCGTCTTCAGCCGGGATTAATGCCTGTTCATGGTGCGCTCTCCGTTGTTTGGGAGAGGCGTGGGGAAGAAGTGTGGCATACCCGAAATACAGGTTGACTACCACCTGTTTTCATCGCATGCTGTCACCAACTTCCCTAAACCTCTCAAGAGGATGGGATGCGCCGTCACCCCATGGACCTGCCAAGATCGGGGGTGACGGCGAGGTCTTTCAGTCTGTTGGTAACCTCCTTTCCTTCAGTTTCAGGCGGGGAGAGCCAAATCAACCTGTTCAAGACTTCCCTGGGAGCGAGTGATGTACGTCAGTACTGACTTGTAATGAACTTCAAAGCAATCAGTGACGTCTAATCTATACTGCCTACTCACATGACGTCAATAGAAAAATTCACACACGCAATTATTTTTTGTTCGTCTGGGATGGATGTGTCGTAACTTATTCAATTTATTGATATTTCATCACATGAACCCCTCTCTTTCCTCCCTCGCATCCTCCTGTAGGTTCCCCGCTAGCGTCCTCACCCTTCCCCCGAGAGCGGTCCAAAGTGCCCGTTCCGCTGCCGAGATTCTTTTCCCAACGACGGCACCTTCCTCCCGTAGAGGTCATGCTTGCCGCATTTTCACCTTCGCAGCACCTTCTGCATATTGAGCGCGCGTGGTTTACTTCCCCTCTGTGTTCGAGCCTAATGGATACGAACGTCGCTGGCCTTCATGGATATGCCACTTGGTCCCAACGATATTCAGGTATCCATTGAGCCTGGCCGTAAACAGATGTATACTTTTCGTGTACTTCATCCTTGCCAGGAGCCCCCTCATGGTTAAAGACCCCAGCAGCACCAAGGACCTCGGCGCGGTCAAAGACCCCGGAAACTTTCCGCTGCGGATGTCCCGTGAGTTGAGAGAACTGATCGAGAAAGCGGCGAAGGGAAACGAGAGGACCCTGACTGCCGAGATCTGCGACAGGCTTGAAAAAAGCTTCAGCAACTCCGTAATCGAGTCCGATCTCAACGCCACCGTCCGTATCCTGATGGCCATGGCCAAGGAGATGAGACTTGACCCTGGCAAGGTGCTATCGGAGGCCGACGTCGTGGTCGTCACCGACGAGACTGAACGGAAGGTCGTCGAGCTGTTCCGAGGGGTGACCAATGATCCCCGGTCCAAACAAATGCTGTTCGAAATGGTCAAGACCGTGAGCGCCGGTCTCGCTTCTCAATCCGGCAAAGGGTAGCCCCGTGTTGCCAACGGCAACGCTGGTCTGAAATGCGTTTCAGCCACTCTGCTTTGCCCTCTTCGCGGGAACCAAAAGGGATCGTTGCCAGATGGCAACGGTCCTTTTTTTGGGTTATGGGTCGGGTGCAGGTGCTGGATGACTGCAGCGGAATTTCCAACACGTCTCGCTAAACTATAAAGTGGTCATAAGCCTGATTTGGAATCACCCCCTCAGACCCCATGACAAGCAGGAGCAGCCACCATGAGCAAAATGACCCAACCCAGGTGAGCATGCTCCAAGCCGCCGCCACTCCCCCGGATGGCGCGATCAAACGCCTGTCCGCTTGGTTGTTGGTAGGAGCAGTTTTGAAGGTGATCGGGGCCTTGCGGGGAAAGGGGGGGCCCGTGACACAGGAAACAACGGCTGGCGCATCGGCAAGGAGGCTGCCAGGCTACTGGCCTGGAATCGCCCGTTTGGCCTGCGGGGAGCACTTCTGCTGACGAGAGAATTCGGACGGCCATCGAGGACATCGTTGAGTGGCAGTTGGCCGCTCCCTGCGGGAACCAAACAGGCCCAGGTGATCGCGCTGCTGAAGCGACCTGAAGGAGCCACCACTGCTCAAGTCGCGGAACTGTCTGGCCGGCAGAACCATAACCGTCCGGGGCTTTCTGTCCATCGCCAAGAAGAAGCAGGGTCCGATCAACACCGTTGAACAGAGTCGCATGGCGGGGCTGAATTTGCAGGAGACGTCTGGTACCGGATCACCGAGTGGTGGTTGCATGTGGGGGGAGAAGTCCTCGACACATGGACCTTCGCCAGCAATACCGAGGGTCAAGGGGGTGGGGAGGACAACTCCTGACCGGCGGGGAATCCAGGGGAGCCGCGCTTCCGGAGAGAGATGAGAGCGGTCTCAATCAGACCAAGTCAACCACCTGACGCTTGGCCAGGAGGTTGACCTCAATATATCGTTGGGTGTTGGCCAGTGAACTATGACCAGCCAGCGACTGGACGTCCCGCAACGAGCCACCCACCTTGGATATCCCCTGTGCGGCACGGGTGATGAAGGTCCGCCGTCCAGAATGGGAACTGCACCCCACCATGCCGAGGGATCTGTACAGGTGATGGAACCAGACGGTCACCGAGTTGGCGGACATCCGGCTGTTCCGTTCCGAATAGATCACGTGCCAGTCGGTGCGGACCAGCTCCCTTCGCTCGTTCCATAGTTGCAGCACGGCCATTTTCAGGGATTTGTTCAGCGGCACCACCCGTCCGCCGTGCTTGCCCTTGCTCGCGGTGTTGGGTAGGTCGATCACATCGCCGATGGCACCGTCCGAGGTGAGGAGGTGCTCCCATTTCAGTTCGGCGATCTCTTTGGCCCGCAACCCGGCCTTGACGCTCAGCAGAAACATGACCCGGTTGCGCGTTGGATATCGGGTGTGAGCGAAGGAGTCCAGGATCACGGTTTCCTGCTTAGGGGCAAGCGTCTTCGCCTGTTTAGTGTTCATGACCAGCTCCATACTCCTAAGAGTTTGTCGAAATAGCGATACAATAATATGAGTTATCGTAAGAGTCAAATCGTATGCGTGGCGAACCCATTGAATTCGCGTGAGTCGTAAGAGTTTGGATGTTTCCTTAACACCAGGGTCTATTTCAGGCAAGCAATTGCACGGGTGACGAACCACCACCATCAATGGGTGAAACAGGATCGTCAGCAGGTGGGGAGATGGAACATGGCATAGCCGACGGCTTGCCAGTCTCAACGAAACGCTCTGGCAGCTCCGTTTTTTCTGACCCCTTTGCAACCGAACTTGGCGGGAGATGCGGTACGAACAAAGGTCAGCTTCAAGTGAAAGGAGATGGTCCCGCAACCCGATCCCATCGGGTTATTGATAATGGAAAGGGATATCCCCCACCATACCCGTTACAGCAGCATGAGCTTACGGAGCTGGAGAGATGCGCTTTGTGAAAATTCTTTAATGGGACAATGGGTTGTCGTTGGTGAGCTGGCGAAAGGAACAACGGTCAGCGACTTGAAGTTCGGGCGTTGCCAATTGGCAACGCCACGGCTTGCCTGCCTGTGGTCACTCCACAACAAGTGGTTGACGCCCTCATAGGGTGGCATATATGGCCTACGTTCACCTCCTGGGGGTGGGGGCAGGGGGCTGATGGATCGTGTTTCTGTCATCCCAATAATAGTGCCGCTACTGCGGCTATTTTATTTCAGACTCTGATGGAGGGGTAACACACCAACACCAGACGGCGTCTTATACCCCCGGTGCTGAAAATATCCTCCCGATTTTCTACCCTCAATCCTTGGAACGAGGGTGCCGTTCCTCCAGGGCGGTGATGCTGGCCATCGCCGAAATGTACGTGCACGGGGTCTCGACCCGGGATGCCGATAAGGTGATGGCCCAGTTTGGTCTGGAGAGTCTTTCCTCACACTGGAGGAAATCAGTATTCCGAGGATCTCCAAGGTTCCTCGTCCACCGACCCTGGAGTCCCTCATTATCTGATCCTACGCACTCCTGAGGATCTCCGGTCCTTGGAGTCCCTCATTATCTGATCCTACGCACTCCTGAGGATCTCCGGTCCTTGGAGTCCCTCATTATCTGATCCTACGCACTCCTGAGGATCTCCGGTCCTTGGAGTCCCTCATTATCTGATCCTACGCACTCCTGAGGATCTCCGGTCCTTGGAGTCCCTCATTATGATCTCCGGTCCTTGGAGTCCCTCATTATGATCTCCGGTCCTTGGAGTCCCTCAT
>JADGAQ010000016.1:0-8265 GCA_015231925.1 Magnetococcales bacterium | reverse complement strand
TATCCATAATGATCCTACGCACTCCTGAGGATCTCCGGTCCTTGGAGTTCCTCATTATGATCTCCGGTCCTTGGAGTCCCTCATTATCCATAATGATCCTACGCACTCCTGAGGATCTCCGGTCCTTGGAGTTCCTCATTATGATCTCCGGTCCTTGGAGTCCCTCATTATCTGATCCTACGCACTCCTGAGGATCTCCGGTCCTTGGAGTCCCTCATTATGATCTCTGGTCCTTGGAGTTCCTCATTATCTGATCCTACGCACTCCTGAGGATCTCCGGTCCTTGGAGTCCCTCATTATCTGATCCTACGCACTCCTGAGGATCTCCGGTCCTTGGAGTCCCTCATTATCCATAATGATCCTACGCACTCACCAAAGTCCCCCGCTCATGAGATCCAACACGGCCCCGTGAATCACTGCTCAATGCATGGGAATCGGTCCGTGTCACCGTGGAACCTTGGCATTCGGGATAATGGAATAAAAGGGACTTTCCCACCATAATCATAGTGGTGTTCCTACCAACGTTCCCCCGGTCGTGGAATAAGCCAATCGATGTCGATGGGTTCGACACCAGGGCTTGGTCGGTCAAACCTCCGGACGTTTGTCGGGGATAGGCGATTATCGACCCCCAGACGCTTAAACCAAGCTATGACATCGTGGACGCGGTCGAATCCATGATCATGCAGAGATTTGTCGGCATGACGGAGCAGCTGTAGATTGAATTTGCGACGGCCCTGGCTTCGTTCCCATGTGTATGCATAGGGAAAACTGACTGGATCGAGGTAGGCCATACGGAGTTTCTTGGCGACAAACTGGCCGACGTCGAACGCGGCCAAATCGGCCAGATCGGCAATGCCGATGTCGCGCAGGTGGCCGCTACCGAACTCTCTCCACTCGACGTGATAGCAATGACAGTGTCCGTGACCGTCAAGGAGAAGAGGCTTGGAGGGTCGGTCCGGATAGCGGACGGGTCGCGACGATGCTCTGTAACCAACTGGATATTCAGTTTTTCCCCAGGATAGGTCGGTACCCCGGCGGTCACGGCAATAAGGGTGGACCGAAAACTTGAACAGATCTCGCAGGCCGGTCAGTATGTGGATGTCTTTGACGATGTAATCAACGGTGATCTCGACCGCAGTCACGCGGTAGGGTAGACCGCTGGATTCCAGGATAGCGTGGATGACCTGCAGGTTCTGGACGGTTGGCTGGGATAGGGAAACCTTCCGGAAAAATTTCAGGTACCGATACTCACCCGGCATACTGACACGGGTACTGATGGGCCAATATCCCGTAGGGTTCAGCTTGCTCCCGAGTGGGATGTCACGCATGCGCCCAGAGGGCATGGCCGCATGGATCTCTGCGACGAGGTCGTCAATCTGCGCGTGTTCTGGTGAGTCTGGGGCACGGTAGATGAAATCCAGGGCCGGCCAGGATTGGCCTTCCAGGCCGATGACAACTTGGACGCGGTCGATAAAGCTAATGACGTGCGTGATGCCATTCTGTAATTCAGTGATGAGTTGTGGGTAAGGTGGCGCCCATAGCGGGCACCAGAGGTCGTTTGGAATTGATAGTGGCGACATCGTGGCCTCCAATAATGAATTGTAAACGGTCCGAAAACGAAAACCGGGATCTGCGGTAGCACGCAGATCCCGGTGTCTTTTTACAGTTTGCATTTCGAGGGTCAGTTCGGTGGCACCAGCAACGAATTAAGGCTTTTTGCGTCGTCTGCCGACGCAAAAACCGGCTCTTCCGGTTAAGCGTACCTGAGGGGGTGAGATCACCCAACCAGGGCCTGTCTGGTTTCGTGCAGCGCCATGATTTTCAACTTGAAGAATTCCATGTCCGAGAAGCCGTAGGCTTTTCGCTGTATCAGCCCGATCTTGTTGTTCATGCCCTCCAGGGGGCCGGTCGAGATGCGGTCAAAATCGTAAAAGGCCAGGACGCCCTCCCGATGTTCGGTCAGGGTCTTGGCGAAGCGCACCAGCATTCCGATGCCCGACGCCACCGCCCTTTTGACCAAGTCCTCCAGCCAGAACACCGCCGACTCCTTGTCCCACTGCCGCCAGATCCGACCCAGATCTTCCCTCATGTAGTAGGCCGTGGCCAGGGACTGGTTGATGCGCAGGGCTTCCCGCAAACGCTCCACCTCGTTGCGCTTATCCTCCAAATGGCGGGGTTTCTTCAGCAGCAGCCAGCGAGTCCCCTTGAGCACTTCCTTGTCCTGGGCTTCCGCCTTTTTTTGCTCATCCCGTCGCAGTTGCGCCAACTTCTCGTTGAACAGCTTGATGACATGAAAGTGGTCGAACACGATGGCGACCCCTGGCAGGTTCCGTCGCACGGCATGGATGAACGCCCGTCCCATGTCCATGGCCACCGCCTGAATCCCGCCCCCGCCGCAACCGTTTCCAGAACGGAGTCAGGGCCTCGCCGTCCCTGCCGTCCCCGACAAACACCACCGCCCCGCTTTTGAGGTCCATGACCACGGTGAGAAACCTCTTTTTCCCCACATGAACCTCGTCAATGGCCAGCCATTTCAGCTTGCTGACCCTCGGTTTGGCGAAACGCCGGGTCAAATCCCGCTTCACGATCTCCTTGACCGCATCCCAGCAGATCCCAAGATGCGCCGGCACGTCGCCAATGGTCATCACCCGGGACAGTTCCAGGGCGTAACGCTCGAATCGCCGGGTATGGCTCCTCCGGTCATCGGCAAAGGGCAACTTCACCTGCCGAACCGTCCTGCAAACGGTACAGGCTACTCTTTGAACAGGAACCTCCAGAAAGCTTGGCCTGATCCCAACAGGTTCCATCCGAAACCGCCGCACCACCTACCCTTTCCGGGTGACACGTCTGGATCGGCAACGGGGGCAACGCAACCGGGTCAAGTCCGGTTCCACTTCGAAAATCGTCGCCCCGCCCTGAAACCGGGTGCGCATATGCCGGTACTCGCAAATCCCAAAGACATGGTACAGTAGGCTTGTGGACATTTTCGGATCTCCTATTGGTCTGGGGTCGCGCCCCCAATTGGAGATCCATGTCCACGCCTTGTCACCCCCTCAGGTATGCTTCAACCGGAAGAGCCAGATTTCGTCCGCAGCTCCATAAGGCAAGGAAATGAAACGTTTCTGAAAGGGGAGGGGTAAATCCATTGGCAGACTCTGCTCACGGCCTATCCCTGGATCTGATCGATTATGTCGGGCTGTCTTTTGATCGCATCAAGGCCATGGCCGAACGGATCGCCGTCTTTGGGCGGCACCCCAACCCGGTACGAATGGCCGGTACGCTGCTTCAGGCCATGCTGGGGGGCAAGATCAGCTGGAAGGAATTGGGGTAGCCTTGGAAGTTGGAAGAAGCCGCTGACCTGGTTCGGTTTGATTCACGGATCCAGCTGGCCTTTCAACTGGTCAATCAGCAGATTCCTGTGGTTCGGAGACAGTTGGCCGAGTCTCAGAATCAACTCTGCCATGCCATCGTCTTCCGCATAGAAGAACGGGGTGGGCACTCCAAGAACCGCAGCCAGTTTGGCGGCTGTTTCAAAGTCGGGGGCGTGTTTGCCCCTCTCGTATTGGTTCATCCGTGGGCTGGCGCTGAATTCGTCAAATCCCGCCCGGATCCCCAGCTCTTTCTGGGAAAGCCCCATCCGAGTTCTTGCTTGCCGCAGCCGTTTGCCGATGGGGGAAGATATTGCCATGTCACGACGTGCCCAAATCTGGAGGATCTGAGCTAAGATCTTCTTAGAAGTGGCTGCGGCTGCATACTAAGGAATGCTTAGTTTTGGCACCCCTCTTGCTTCGTGATTGTCAGGGCGTTCTCGGGTGAAGACCTGGGGAGAGCGTTGGCACACCTGAACGCTAAGAACTCCTTAGTGTGAGGGGTTCGCCGGATGTGACGGCGGGGTGACCGCCCGGCAAAAAAGCTGGTCATTTCCAAGGGAGTGTGCTCATGGCTTTGACGGTTCAAACAAATTTGGCCGCGATCAACAGCCGCCGTTACCTCGACAAGGCAACGGTTACGGTCCAACGCACCCTGTTACATCTTGCCTCGGGGAAACGCATCACGGAGGGGCGAGACGATCCTTCCGGGTTGGCTGTCGTCAGCCATCAAAGTGCGCAGATTCGCGGCCTGCAACGGGCCACTTTGAACGCCAATGACGGGATTTCCATGGTGCAGGTGGCTTCGGGTGCGATGGAGGAGTCGGTCAGTGTACTTCAACGCCTGCGGGAGTTGGCCGTTTATTCCGCAAACTCGGTTCCGACACAGCAGGACCGGCAAAAAATGCAGCTGGAAGTCACGCAACTCTTGGCTGAATTGGACCGTATCGCAACCGACACCCAGTTCAACGGCATGGTACTGTTGGATGGGCGCTATGCTGGGCAGGATGCTGTTCCTGCCATTCCTCCACAGGCGGCACAAGCCGCCCAGCCAGCCATTCCGGGGGTGAAAGGTGAGCTGCGCTACGTTGGGTTTGATGCCCAGGGAAATATGTTGGGAAATTATAACCCAACGGGTTCAGTACTGAACTCCTTCGAAGTGGTGGGCAACCGCTATGTGGAGAGGGCAGCCGGGGACTTTCCGCAGGATCTTGCTGACGCCTTCAGCAACGATGGCCCGCTCAATGGACTCTACGAAATCGTGGTGCCCGGGCAGGATCCCGTTCCGGCACGGCAAGCTACCGAGGCAACGGCTGGCGTGCCGGGGATTGCGGAGGTTCCCGGGTTTAACGTTCAGGTGGGGGACGATGAAGGGGAAACGGTGGGAGTGCGGATTCCCGATGTGCGCTCATCCGCTTTGATTGCCATGAGCAGCGCCATGCAGGCCTACTCCGTCAATCGCCATCCGGACATTCCCTGGGCACCTGATCCATTGCTCAACCTTCCCTTCAGCACCTACCTGGATCCCACCCGTGCGCCAAATGACCCGGGAGGGGCAGGAGTTCCTGGAACTCCTGCCCAGTATCAATTGATCGCGGCAACGCCTGCCAACTATCCCGGGAAACCTCTTCCTCCGGTGGACGTCAATGGCAATCCAAGCCTGGGATACGAGGATTGGTTCCTCAATCCATCCACGGGGGCTTACGTGTTTACCCAGGGAGTGGGCAATTACCGCAAAATCGCCGATGAAATTCCGGGAGTGGATGGAGCTCCAGTCAATCGGGAGATTCCCGGCCAGCAATCATCGGTTTGGGCCATCACCATGCTGGATCAGGCCTTGGAAAAGGTAACCCTCGCTCAGGCTCAACTGGGCGGCGTGTTGAACCGCTTGGAATCCTCGGCCCAAAATCTGGGAGTGATGACCGAGAATATGAGTCGATCGCGTTCCCAGAATAGCGATGCGGATATAGCCCAGGAAACCATGCTGTTGACCCGAAACACCATTATTCAGCAAGCCGCCACAGCCATTCTGGCCCAGGCCAATCAGCAACCACAGTTGGTAATGGAACTCTTGGCTGTTGGGCGAAAATAGGCGGATTTGAATCGATGCGTTGGTTTGGCGTGCCCATCTGACTAAGTATTCCTTAATACGGGTCTGCCAAGTTCGAAAAAGTTTGAAGTGAAGAAGACAAACAGATGCCACAAGGCAACCTTACGAGCGTTTTCAAAAGGAGAAAGCAATGATACGCGGAATGTTCAGTGCCGCTTCGGGGATGCAGGCTACGACAAAGAAAATGGATGTCATCAGCAATAATTTATCCAACTCTGCTACAACGGGGTTTAAAGCCTCGCGAGCCGAGTTCAAGGATATCTTTAGCGCTATCGTTCGTGCGCCTGGCGTTCAAAACGCTGATGGGACAGTATCCCCTGTGGGAATTCAAATTGGTCATGGTGTAATGCTTTCATCGGTTGCCCACGATTTTGCACAGGGAAGTCCGATCCAAGCGTCGACCGATCCTAAAGATGTAACTGTTATGATCAGCGGTCAGGGCTTTTTCAAAATTCAGCTGCCCGATGGCCAAACTGGTTATACGCGGGATGGAACATTTCATCTGGACAAGACTGGTCAGATCGTAACTGCTGACGGGTACCCTGTTGTAGGGCCAACTTCAATTCCATCCAACGCATCAGTCGTAAGTATCAATCAAAATGGAACCGTTAGCTATACTGATCCTTCAGCACCACCACAGAATGCAATCGTGCCCGCCGGACATTTTGTATTGGCGCGATTTCCTAATCCACAAGGATTGTTTGCCGTTGGGAATAACATGTTCAAAGAAAGTGACGCTTCTGGAACGGCAATTTCAGACAATCCGGACAATGATGGTATGGGATTCCTGAGGCAGCATTATCAGGAGGCTTCCAATGTGGATCTGGTGGGCGAGATGGTCGACATGATCATTACGCAACGATCCTATGAAATTGGCTCGAAGGCGATCAGTACTGCCGACGAGATGCTAAGTGTCGTCAAAGACCTGAAGCGGTAGCGAGGGTTCCCGATCCGGCTCTCTGGTGATCGTCTTTGAAATATCGGGCTGTCTGACAATCATTGTGAGACCGACAAGTCTTCCCGTTCTTTTTCAGCACCTGTTTTGCCCAACAAAGCCAATCCCGGAGGGTGTGGGGGCTCTGTCCCCCACATGCCAAGGCAAAAGAGCCCGTCATCCGCCAACGCAAACCGCCGAAATCTCCCCGTCACGCAGAACCAACGCCCATTCAGCTTGTACCGATAAGGGCTGCTATGGACGAGATTCCGTCCGCAGCCCCATAAGGCAGGGAAATGAAACGCTTCTGAAAGGCATGAAAGTCCCTGGGATTGATCCGGACCAGATCTCCATGGAAACGATCGGCATAGTCTTCGGAACGTCGCCGGATGGTCGCAACCGCCGTTCCGGCTCCGATTTCGATCACCATCAGGGAGCGTCCCTCCCGTTGCAAACGGTTCAACCACTCCCACAGTCGCTCTTTCTGCTGGTTGGTGCGTTGCGCAAGCCAACTGCTGTCGTTAAACATCAGAATATTGGGCCTGGCCATGGCTCCACATCGCGGACATGTGGGAAGAGGTTCCTTCGCCAGAAAGGTGGACTCCTCCACCGCGATCTCGATATCGTCCGCCCCCCAGATGGCCTTATCGCAAGGACGGGTGCATTGCAGAGAATGAATCGAGCCGTGGCATTCTTCGATTTGCTGGTCAGGAAAACCGGCTCGCTGGAATTGGCCATCAACGTTGGAGGTTAGCACGAACCAACCCGACGGTTTCCGTCGGACCATTTCCAGAAGAGTTGCGAAGCCGGCATGCGGCTCGGTCTTGCGATACAAGGCCAGACGGTGCCCGTAAAATGCCCAGGCCAATCGGGGGTTGCGTCGAAACCAGGCAGGATTGGCCATCCGCTCAAAGGAAATATTCTGTTCGGCGAGAAGCGGGTATGCCTTCCAGAATCCCGCATCGCCCCGAAAGTCGGGCAAGCCGGAATCCACACCCATGCCAGCCCCAGCGGTGATGAGCAGGGCATCCGCTTTTCGTATGGCCGCCGCCGCGGTCCGAATCGATTCGTCCATCACCAATCACCCGAAAATGTGCCACCCGGAAGGCCCTCTGAGTGTGGCAACAGTTACCCCCCTCGGAGTATAGCGACACTGAGGAAAACAACGGCAACCTTGAAAAGGATTGCCGTCGATCATCCCCTGACCCGCAGCATCCTCCCCGAATAGCCTGAGAGAACAATCTGTTCCCGGCCCCTGGAAATCGATCTCCGGTTGCCGATCCTGTTCCCGAAATTCCCCGACAGGATGAAATATCACTGCGAATAACGCAAATAGTAATCCAGGGCCAACGGTATAAACCTGTGTTGCGTGGAGCCCCCTGTCTTCGAAATGGCCCGAAGGCTGTCAGTCACACGGGTTTCCCAGCTTTGCCTCTTCTTCCGCAACAAATGCTCTATATTGTTAAATACCAATTATCAATTATTTTTTCTTATAGATATTGCCTGGACGCGGTTATCAAAAAAAATTCTGCTTGGGTGTTCTGAGCACTGTAAAGAGGAGCCTGGATCCACTTGAACAGCGGAATGAGCGACATGAACGATATCGACAGGAACCCGGCATGGCACCCTCTGCAGGCCTCGGTACACCTTACAAACCAGCGGCAGGAGAGCCTGCCTTTGGCTGAATCGGCTCCGGATGCTCCCAAGGGCAGCGAAAAACGCCTAACGCCGGTGCCTTGCCGAGGTGGTGTGTTTGGAAACGGTTTATTCCCCCAGCGGCATTCTCCGGACCCCTCCAGCATGACTGCCGACCAGCGCCTGGATGAGGTGGCCGCCATTCTTGCCGCCGGGGT
>JADGAQ010000015.1 GCA_015231925.1 Magnetococcales bacterium | reverse complement strand
CTGGACCCGTTGGGGGGGATAATCCCCCCAAACCCCCGTATACCTGAACAGATACCGAAAAATTATGTATTCCAAAGCAGACGCGGTATAATCAAAAACTCAAAGGATAGAACATTTTTTTGATTTATAAAAGATAATATATTGAAAGTCAAAAGATTAGAAAGAAATTGACCGCCCCCTCAAGCCCTGGACTGGGAAATCCGGCTCCGTTTCTGCAAAATACGGCGTTGCAGCATGGCCACCAGCTCTTCCACCCGCCGCGCCACCTCGTAAGAGGCAATCAGAAAACGAAGGCGATAAATATGGTGTATGCGGTCCTTGGCCACACTGCCCAACATGACGCCGTCGATACCAAAGGACTCTTCCCCTTCCGGCAGGAGAAACTGCACACGCACCCGATTACCCTTGGCCAGGGTTTCGTGGACCGTCTGGCTGGAAAAGGAGATTCCCCCGGTGCTGATGTCGAGAGGGTTGATGGGCAATCTTTTCCCCTGACTGTCCCACAACTGGATTTTAATGCCGCAGGAAGAATCGACATCCACCCGGTAAAGGGAACGCTTCTGGGTGTCGTGTAACAGCTTTTCGGGCCAGTTCAGACGGATGGAACCATCGGCAGCCTGTTCCTCCACCCGCAGTAAAGCCCGCATGGTGCCTTTTTCCGCGAAGAAGGAGATCTCCACCTGGCTGACCACCGCCAATTGGGCATTTCCCTCCTGGGGATCCAGCGGAGAAATCCACAAGGCTTTTGGATCGTCCTCTTCGGGAGACTGAAAACCGGAATAATAGGTCAACGGCAACTTGTCGAGATGAAGCTGAAGAGGTAACTCCTGAGTCATGGCCTGTGTCATGATATCAGTAATTCTCGCAGGATCCCGAATAACGTCCGGCCCCCGTTCCCGCACCATTCCGGAGGGTGTCGAGGAGGATCCCTTCAGCCCCAGCAGATTCTGAAAAAGTTGTTTTACCCCCTTGTTCATCGCAGCAAATTCCCCTGGCAGTGGTCCTGGGTAGCCTCTTTCCGAGCGATCTCACCCGACATCATTCAAGAATCGTGCCCGAAAACGCGCCCCCAGGGACAAGGCCAATGATTCGCAGGCCTCCATGTCCACACCGGGTAAACCGTCGATGGCCGTGGCGGTCACCGTGGGTACAAAACGCACCGCTTTACGAATGAAATCCTGCACCTCCTCCCAGGCATCCGGAAAAGCCGGCTGACAATGCCGGTTATAAACCACGGCGTTTTGCGCGTTGAGCGAAACGGAAACCTCGTCGATCAAACCGGCCAACTCGGGTGTGACATCCCGACGATGCACCCGATTGGCCAGTCCGTCGGTATTGATGCGCACCCGACCGCCCTGACGCTTGACCTCACGCGCCACTTCCAGAAGCACCCCCAGGCGCAGAGTAGGTTCGCCAAAACCGCAAAAAACCACTTCCCGATAAGAGCCAATGTCGCCCATGGCCTGAATAACCTCTTCGGCACGGGGGTTCTTTCGCAAGGAGAGGTCGAAATCACCGATGACCGGGGCCTGCCACTTGGGGCAAAAAGCGCAGTGCAGGGTGCAGCCCCGGGAGATGTTGAGATAGAGCGAACCTCTCAAGACATAGGCCAGCACCTCCCGATGGGAGGGAGACCCCGGCAATCCGTTTTCCAGACGAAACAATCGCCGGGTATTGGCGCTGGTCACCTCGGCGACTTCGTCAAGACGGCGCCCCTGAATGGCTGCCACCGCAGCAGCGACTTCCGCCACGAAGGCAGGTTCGTTGCGCCGCCCCCGGTGAGGAACCGGCGCCAGATAGGGGGAATCGGTCTCCAGCAGCAACCGCTCCAGTGGCAAACCGGCCACGGTCTCCCGCAAGGCCCCGGCGGCCTTGAAGGTCACCATGCCCGAAAGGGAGAGGTGGAAACCCTGCTCCACCGCCCAATCCGCCATATCACGGGATGCCGAAAAACAGTGCAGCACCCCACCGACGGCAGCGGCGTCCTCCTCTTCGAGGATGGCGCGGGTGCGGGATTCGGCATCTCGTGTATGAATGACCAGGGGCAGGCCCATACGGCAGGCCGCCCGGATATGACGGCGAAAAGAGGCCTCCTGACTGGCGGTATCGCTGTGGTTGTAAAAGAAGTCGAGACCGGTCTCCCCGATGGCCACCACTCCCGGCCGGGAAGCCAGCTCCACCAACTCCTCCACACTCAACGCCTCCTCGGCGGCATGATGGGGATGAATTCCCACCGTTACGGCCAGAAGTGGCGACGGGCTCTGGCGACACAGGGCAACCAGCTCCGGCACCTCGGCCTTCCGGGTGCCGATACTGATGATACCCTCCACACCGGCCGCATGAGCCCGCTGCAAAATCGCTTCTCTCTCGCCGGCGAAATCCGCAAAGGTCAGATGGGCGTGACTGTCCCAAAACATGCCATCACCGTCAGGTTGGTTGTCCTTCGGTCGGGGGCGTGTTTCCGTCGCCACTGCGACGACGGCGGCGACGGCGCTTGCGCGCCGCCGGAGCTTCCCCTTCCGCTGGTTGCGGTTGGGCTGCCTTTTCGGCAGCGGGTGGTGGCGGAGCCGCAACTCGGGGAGGCGTCTCCGCTCTCTTGCGTTCTCCGCCGGGGCGTTCCCGGCGGGGAGAAGGGGGGTGTCCGGCGGCGGGGGCCCGACCTCCCCGGGGAGGGAGCGCCGCCACAGGCTTCGGATCGCCCCCCTCTCCCTCAGCAACCCCATTCACCACAACGGGCGCCGCACCATCCAGTATGGTCATTTCGGACAGGGCAAGGGTGGCCTTCTCTCCCGTGGAACAGACCACGTCGGCACTCTTGCGCACCGGATTGACCGACTTGATCACCCCTTCGCGACCATCCTCGGTGCTGAACCGGGAACCGGGGGGCGGAAGCTCCTTGCGCAACTGATTGTAAGCGTCGTTTTCATACGCCAGGCAACACATCAGACGCCCGCACAGACCCGAAATGGCGTCAGGATTGAGGGCCATCTCCTGGTTCTTGGCCATGCGCACCGAAACGGTGTGAAACGATTGCAGATGGGCATTGCAACAGAGTACCTGTCCGCACATCCCGATGCCCCCCAGCAGACGGCTTTCGTCCCGCACCCCGATCTGGCGCATCTCCACCCGAATGTGCATCTCCGCCACGATGCGCTTGACCAACTCCCGGAAATCGACCCGGTTCTCGGCGGTGAAGTAGAAAATGGCCTTGTTGCCGGCGGAAAAGTAGGTGACACGGGCCAACCGCATCTCCAGCCCGAGTTCGCGAATGGCTTCCCGGCAGATCTGTTTGGCCTGTCGTTCCTTCTCCCCACCCCCGTTCTGCGCCTCCCGGTCCCTGCGGGTCAGGCGGCGCACGATGCGCACCACGCATCCCGGATGGAGGCGCTCCGCCGCCTCCTGCGCCGAAAGACCCTCGGCAACATACATGACATGCCCGACGGTCTCACCTCTGCGGGTTTCCACCAGCAACTGGTCCCCCTGGACAATGCGAGGATCGTTGACGGCCAGGCGGAAAACCATGCAGGAGTCGTGGATACGCAAACCGATCAGCCGCTTGTTTCGCGTCTCGCCACTCTCCGGGAAACCGACCGGCGGCGCGGCAACCTCTTCCCTTTCGGGTGTCTCATTCATGGTTTTTGATCCGCGCCAGATGGATGAAAAGGCATTCCATCACCAGGTTTCGATTGAGATTGAAAACACTGCTGCGTTGCCAGAGCTGCAAACTCCAAAAAGCCCCCTGCAACCAGATTCGGACCGTATCAGCATAACAGGTTTTTCCGAGCAACGCATGAATACGCTTTCTCAACCACATGCGCAAAAACTCGCCGGTTCGGGAAAATCGCTCGGGCTGGCTCCAGAATTCGGCGCGCAGACACAAGTCACCGATGTTGCCGGCATCCACCGTATCGAGATCCTGGTTCCAGCGTGCCCAAAGCTCGGCCATATCGCCCTCCAGCCATTGTCGCAGACGACCGGGAGCCCCCTCCGCCAGTGCCAGAAAACTCCGGGCGGTTACCTGTTGCGCCTCATCCACCGCTCCTGCCACGAAGGCTTCCATCTCCGCCGCCGAGAGCGGGGCCAGATGCAAAATCTGGCAGCGGGAACGAATGGTGGGCAACAGGATCCCCGGACGTTCCGTCACCAGAAAGAGCAGCGCCTCTCCGGGAGGCTCCTCCAGGGTACGCAACAGGGCATTGGCCGACTGTTCGTTCATCAGGGTGACTTCGTCGATCAGACCGATTTTGCGGCGGGACTCCGTGGGGGTCAACTGCAGAAAAGCGATCAGATCCCGCACCTGATCGATACTGATGCGGGTGCGCCCCTCCTCCACCTGCAGGTGCAGCAGATCGGGATGGTTGCCGGAAGCGAGTTGGCGACACGATTTGCACGCCCCGCAGGCCCCTCCATCCGGAGCGGGCCGGGGACAAAACACCGCGCCGGCCAGGGCCAGGGCCAGATGCTTCTTGCCGACACCTGCCGGTCCGGTGAAGAGATAGGCATGGCCAAGCTGCCCACGGGCCAACTGCTGATGCAAGCCGGCCACCTGCGACGCATGCCCGACATGGTCATGAAAGGTCGGAAAGGAAGACATCCGTCACCTGTTGCCAAATGGCCGTGGACACCTGCTCTTCCGAAAGGGCGGCGTCGATGACCCGAATGCGCCGGGATTCTTCCGCCGCCAGGGTCAAAAAGCCCTGACGCACCCTTTGGTGAAACAGCAGCGATTCCGTCTCGAACCGGTCTTCCCCCTTTTCCCCACCCCGGCTGCGGGCCAGTCCCACCTCCGGGCTCACATCGAGAAGCAGGGTCAGGTCGGGCCGGAGATCGGGAAAGAGCATGGTCTGCAACCGCTGCAACATCTCCGTATTCAGCCCCCGCCCGAAACCCTGATAGGCCAGGGTCGAGTCGAAAAAGCGGTCGCACAGCACCCAGGATCCTTCCTGCAGAGCAGGCCGGATCACCCGGCGCACATGTTCGAAACGGGCCGCCGTCACCAGCAGCCACTCGGTTTCGGCGGCCAGAGAGTCCGCGCCGCTACGGCGCACCAGCAGCTTGCGAATCTCTTCCGCCAGTTCCGTGCCACCCGGTTCCCGACTGCAGAGGATCCCGATGCCCCGCTCCCGCAACCGTTTGGCCAGACGCAACAATTGGCTGCTCTTTCCGCCGCCCTCGCCACCTTCGAAGGTGATGAACCGCCCCGGCATGGCAACCACCTATCGATTCGCCGCGGTGGATGGCGTCCGGGACGTCGGGGCAGCCTTCTGATAGTGTTGCACGTTGCCCTGATGCTCGGGCAGGGAGGAGGCGAAGATGTGACTGCCGTCCCCTTTGGCCACGAAATAGAGATGGGTCGACGGCAGAGGATGCACCACCGCTTCCAGCGCCTCGCGTCCCGGATTACAAATGGGGGTGGGCGGCAACCCTTCACGGGTGTAGGTGTTATAAGGGGTGTCGGTGCGCAGATGCAGACGGGTCAGATTGCCATCGAACCCGGAGACGCCGTAGATCACCGTGGGATCACTCTGCAGGCGCATGTGACGCGACAGCCGGTTGTAAAACACCCCGGCAATGGCGGGACGTTCCGCATCCTGCCCGGTCTCTTTCTCGACGATGGAAGCCAAAATCAGGGTTTGATAGGGGGTCAGGGCATGGCTGGACGGACGTTTGGACCAAACCTCCTCCAGATTGCGTCGGGACAGGTGAACCATTTGCTTCAAAATGGACAAGAGCCCTTCCCCCTTGCGGTAATCGTAGGTTGCCGGAAAGAGCCAGCCTTCCAAATGGTTTTCGGTCAGTTCCAGCCGGGCGGGGAGAGTGGGATCCCGCAACAGCTCGACCGCTTCCGGCCAGGCGGTTTGTTGCAGCAGCCGGGCCACTTCCGGAACCGTCCAACCCTCCGGAATGGTGAAACGATGGTGTACCACCTCGCCCTTGCGCAACTGGTTCAGAATGGTGCGCGGGGTGGAACGGGCCGGAAAGAGATATTCACCCGCCTGCAGGAATCCCCCCGGCTCCAGCCGGTTGAGCAGGAAAAGCCACTCGGAGGAGGTGATGGCCCCCACCTCCTCCAGTTCCGTGGCGACACGGTTGAAAGACCAGCCGTTGGCGACCGTCAGGGAGATGGCTTGCGGTATTGGCCGTTCCAAAAATTGCTGATAGCTCCACCACCCCCATCCACCAAGGCTGAGGAGTCCGAAACCCGTGGCTGCCGCCAGGGAAAGGAGCAGGCGTCTGTTCAACGGAAGCGTTTCAGCACCAGGGAAGCGTTGGTGCCCCCGAACCCGAAGGAGTTGGAAAGGGCCACGTCCACGGTTGCCTGACGCGCCGTATGCGGCACGAAATCGAGGCCGAAGTCTTCCGGATCATCCAGGTTGATGGTCGGCAGAACGATGCCGTGGTAGAGGGTCAAGGCCGTGAAGATGGCTTCGACTCCCCCTGCCGCGCCCAACAGGTGCCCGACCATCGATTTGGTGGAGGAGATCATCAGCTTGCCGGAATGGTCCGGCCCGAAGACCCGTTTGATGGCATCCACTTCGATGGCATCGCCGAGTGGGGTGGAGGTGCCGTGGGCGTTGATGTAACCCACCGCTTCGGGGGCGACCCCGGCATCAGCCAGGGCGGCGCTCATGCAGCGGGAAGCACCGTCCCCGGTTGGCTCGGGCGCGGTGATGTGATAGGCGTCTCCGGACATGCCGTAGCCCAGCACCTCGGCGTAGATGCGCGCACCGCGCCGGGTGGCCGATTCAAGGCTTTCCAGAACGACGACGCCCGACCCTTCGGATTCCACGAAACCGTCCCGGTTGCGATCCCAGGGACGCGAGGCCTTTTCGGGCTCCTCGTTGCGGGTGGAAAGGGCCTTGGCGGCGGCAAAACCGCCGATGCCCAACTCGCAAATGGCGGCTTCCGCACCGCCGGCCAGCATGACATCGGCTTCACCCCGGGCGATGAGGCGGGCGGCGTCGCCGATGGCGTGGGTACCCGTGGCGCAGGCGGTCACCACCGCGTGGTTGGGTCCCTTCAGCCCGTAGCGAATGGCCACATGGCCCGAAATCAGGTTGATCAGCGACATGGGAATGAAGAAGGGCGAGATGCGGCGTGGCCCCTTCTCCTTGATGGCCATGGCCTGGTTCTGGATGGCCACCAGCCCGCCGATACCCGATCCGATCAGGACACCCATGCGGGGAGCGCGCTCTTCGCTCACTTCCAGGCCTGAATCGAGCCAGGCCATGTGGGCAGCGGCCACTCCGAACTGGATGAAGAGATCCATCTTCTTGACTTCTTTGGCCACGACCCAGTCCGCCACGTTGAAGTCACGACACTCCCCCGCGATGCGACAGGAGTATTCCGTGGCATCGAAACGGGTGATGGGACCAATACCGGATCGACCGGCGACCAAACCTTCCCAGGTCTTCTGGGTGCCGGTTCCCAGGGGCGTCACCAGCCCCACACCGGTGATGACGACTCGTTGCTTCATCGGGTCTCGACCTCTCGATTACAAGACGGCAACCCCGGTCTCCCGGGGTTGCCGTCTCACTGCCATGGAGCGATAGGAGGTGTCGGCCTTCACCGGCTCTCGGCCCCTGACGGCGCTGCAATCCGGCTCGGAAGGCTCATGCAGGGGATCTGCACTCCGCTTCCTCACCGTCTTGCGCCTTGCCAGGATCCAAAATCGGGCAAACGCCGACACGCCCCGGGATCAACCGCCCTTTTTCATTTGCGCTTCGATGTAGTCCACCGCCTGGCGCACGGTGGCGATCTTTTCCACCACCTCTTCCGGAATATCAAAACCAAATTCTTCCTCGAAAGCCATGGCCAACTCGACGTTGTCCAGGGAATCGGCACCCAGATCTTCGGTAAAATTGGCGTCGTCCGTCACCTGGGCCGGATCGACACCCAGCTTTTCCACCACAATTTTCTTGACCTTATCGATGACACTGTCAGCCATGTTTCGTTATCCTTGTTCGGTGGTTGCAACGTGCTTCATTCCCATTCGGGAACACATCAAAATCCCATGTACATGCCCCCATTGACATTCAGGGTCTCGCCGGTGATGTAACGGGCCTCTTCGGAAGCCAGAAAAGCCACCGCATTGGCCACATCCTGAGGAGAACCCATCTCCCCCATGGGAATCTGCGAGAGGATAGCCTCCTGTGCTTTGGGATTCAAGCGATGAGTCATTGCCGTGGCAATGAATCCCGGAGCCACGCAGTTTGCCGTGATGCCCCGGGAGGCCACTTCACGGGCGGTACTCTTGGTAAGCCCCATGACCCCGGCTTTCGAAGCGGAATAGTTGGCCTGCCCCGGATTACCCGTCAGGCCCACGACCGAAGCGATGTTGACGATGCGCCCGTAACGGGCCTTCAGCATCGGTTTCAGAGCCAGCCGGGTCATGTAGAAGACGCTGGTCAGGTTGATGGCCAGAACCTGGTCCCACTCGGCATCCTTCATGCGCATGACCAGGTTGTCGCGGGTGATGCCCGCATTGTTCACCAGGATATCGAGTCTGCCGAATTTGGCCAAGGTTTGATCCATGGCCGCTTCCACACTCGCCTGGGAGGAGACGTCGGCCTCGAATCCCTCGGCGGCGGGCGCCACGGCGCGCAGCTCCTCCAGGGTTTCGGGAATCTTGGCCCCTTCGATGCTGACCACCACGGGAACGGCGCCGAGGCGGGCCAGCTCCAGAGCGATGACCCGTCCGATCCCGCTGGTGGATCCCGTTACCATGGCCACACGGCCAGACATGATCGTCATTGCGCTATCCTCGTTTTCGTTTCAGACGTTGCCCAGGGCGTCGAAGGCCGCCAGCTCCTCGGGCCCCTGCACCGATACGCTCGCCACCTGTCCATCGATCCGTTTCATCAACCCGGAAAGCACTTTGCCGGTACCCAGTTCCACCACCCGGTCCACCCCGAGAGACACCATATACTGCATGGACTTCTGCCATTGTACCGCATGGGTGATCTGTTGCACCAGACGCGCCCGCAGCTCCGTGGCGGAGGTGACGGCCGAGGCGGTGACGTTGCAGACCACGGGGATGACCGGATCGCGAAACACCACCTCCGCGAAGGCCGCCTCCATCTTCTCCGCCGCCGGTTGCATCAGGGGGGAATGGAACGGTCCGGAAACCGCCAGCATGATGCAGCGTTTGGCCCCTTTGCCCTTGGCCAGCTCAACCGCCTTTTCAACGGCTTGGCGATGGCCCGAAATGACAATTTGCACCGGGGAGTTGAAATTGGCCGCGACGCAGACCTGCCCGGTCTCCCGGGAGGCCTCTTCACAGACGGCGACCACATCCTCTTCGGCCATATTGAGCATGGCCGCCATGGCGCCGATCCCCGAAGGCACCGCATCCCGCATGGCAAGCCCCCGCAGGCGGACCAGGCGCAGAGCATCGGCGAAGGAGAGGACTTCCGCCGCCACCAGAGCGGCATACTCCCCCAGGGAGTGGCCGGCGGTACAGGAGACCTGGACCGCCCTCTCCCGCTGCAGCATGCGCCACGCCGCCACACCCGTGGTCAAGAGGGCCGGCTGGGTATTCTCCGTTCGGGTGAGAAACTCCTCCGGCCCCTCCAACAAGTGACGGGAGAGCGGCATGCCCAGTATCGCGTCCGCCTCCTCGAAGGTTTGGGCCACCGGCCCGCCCAGAGCCATGAGGCTGCGCCCCATACCCACCGACTGGGAACCCTGTCCCGGAAAAACCACTGCGAGTTCGCCCATCGACAACACCTTACTGATTGCCGGTATTTTCCTGCTGATAGCGATCCATGTCCCGGGTAAGGGCATCTTTCAAATCATTCAATTCAATGAATTCGTCCGCCTGACGGCGCAGTTCATCGGCGATCATCGGGGGTGAGGTCCTCAGGGAGCTGATCACGGTGGCCTGTTTGCCCAGGTTCTGGATCGCTTCGACAACGCTCCTGAAATCCCCATCCCCGGAAAAGAGTACGGCATGATCGTAATGGGGCGCCATGCTCAACATGGAAACCGCGATTTCGATATCCATGTTGCCCTTGGTCCGCTTGTGACCGCTGTGTACGTCGAAGTACTCCTTGATCGGCTTGGTCACCACCGCATAGCCGTTGTAGGCCAGCCAGTCCACCAGGGGCCGGATCGGCGAATACTCCTGCTCATCCCCCAGGGCGGTGAAGTAGTAGGCCCTAACCAGTCGGCAGCGGTTGCGGAAGTATTCCAGCAGCTTGCGATAATCGAACTCGAAACCCAGCGCCCGAATGGCTGCGTACAAATTCGAGCCATCGATAAAGATGGCCACCCTCTCATCCTTGTAGAACATGGGACTCACCTTAAAATTGAGATATCGCCGTCATCACGGCATCCGCCAATGGATACAACGCTCTCTTTGTAGCAGATTTTCCAGCCATTACCATGGCTGAAATGTTCTTCGCGGCTGAGTGTGACGCTTTTTCGCAATAATCTGCCATATTTTGCGGTTCGACCGACAGGTGCGCTGTCACGAGAGGAGCAGGATTCAGCCGGAATGCGCTTGGTGGGTGGGGCGGAATGTTTTGGAGCGGGAGAGGGGATTCGAACCCCCGACTTCAACCTTGGCAAGGTTGCACTCTACCACTGAGTTACTCCCGCTTGCGCTTTGCGCCCGCATGCGGCGAATCTGGAGGCCGGGGTGGGATTTGAACCCACGGATAAAGGTTTTGCAGACCTCAGCGTTAGGCCACTTCGCCACCCGGCCGGGAAAATCAGAACACAGGCTCAAACATTGGAGCGGGAGAGGGGATTCGAACCCCCGACTTCAACCTTGGCAAGGTTGCACTCTACCACTGAGTTACTCCCGCCCGATCCGCTCTTTATAGCGACATTCGACGCACTCGTCAACCCATTCCGTCGCGCCCTTTTTGAACTTTTTCAGGCCGCCAGATTGCGAATGGCGGGCCAGGCCTGGCGGAAGTATTCGCTGGCGCTGAAGACCGCCAAAGCGGCGGCCACGAAGAGGCAAACCAGTCCGGGAGCCTGAAACGGAATGCCGAAGAGGCTGTCCTGCACCATCAGCATCAGGATGGCGGTCATCTGAAAACCGGTTTTCCATTTGGCGGTACGGGAGACGGGCACCGCGAGACCCCGGCCCGACATGAATTCCCGCAGGGCCATGACGGTGATCTCACGGGCCATGATGAGCAGCACCAGGAAAAGCGGGGCCCGAGCCTCGGATACCAGCAGCAGCAGCGCCGAAAGAACCAGCAGTTTGTCCGCCACCGGATCGAAGAAGCGTCCGAAGGGGGTCAGCAGACCCCGCTTGCGGGCCACATAGCCATCGGCCCAGTCGGTCAGGGCCGCGATGCCGAAAAAGGCCGTGGAAAGGAGAAAGCCCCAGCGTCCCGGCAGATGGGCCAGGGCGATGAAGACGGGGATCAGAACGATTCGCAAAGCCGTCAAGAGATTGGGGAGGTTCCACTGCATTCCGAATCATCTTCCGAAAGAACGTTTATCTCCTGGTGCAAATACCGATGCACCTCCGCCGCAAGCGCCTTTGGAAAACCGGCGATCTGGGCGATATCTTCCACTGCGGCGGCCCGAATTTCGGCCACCGAACCGAAGTGGCGCAGCAGGGCCATTTTACGCCGGGGCCCCATACCGGGAATCCGGTCCAGAATCGACTCCATCAGATGGCGATCCCGCCGGTTGCGATGAAAACCGACGGCAAAGCGGTGAGCCTCATCGCGAATGGTCTGCAAAAGAAACAATACCGGAGACCTCTCCGCCAGAACAAGTGGATCTTTCCGACCCGGGAGAAAAAGGCGTTCCCTGCCGGCGTTGCGCTCCTCACCTTTGGCCATGGCGCAGAGCGGCATGGTGTGGAGGTCACACTCCTCCAGGGCTTGAACAGCCGCGCCGAGCTGGGCCAGCCCGCCATCCACCAGGACCAGGTCGGGCCAGGGATTCTCCTCCCGGTTCTCCTCCCCGCCCCGGAATCGACGGGCGAGAATTTCATGCATGCGTTTGGCGTCGTCCTGCAGCAGGGGATTGCGCAGGGTGTATTTCCGATAACGCCCTTTTTGAAAGCCTTGGTGAGAAAAGTAGACCCGCGAACCCACCGGCTCCGCGCCCTGGAAGTGCGAGATGTCGTAAGCCTCGATGGAGCGGATTTTTCTCTCCACACCCAGCGCCTCACTCAAGGCATCCAGCAGGCGCGCGCGGCTCTCGTCCGAATCGATGCGCAAGGCCAGTTGATTGCGGGTATTGTCGAGGGCCATCTCCATGGCCCGTCTCCGGGGTCCCCGCTGCGGCACGGTGATATCCACCCGGCCCCTCCTTTTTTCACCCAGCGCCTCCTCCAGCCATTTGCGCTGCGAGGGATCCGGCTCCACCAGAATGATGGGCGGGGGCTCCTTGTCCAGATAGAACTGGGCGATGAAGGCATGCAGAACATCGGCGGGCCCCTGGTCTGCGGAGTTGTCCGGAAAATAGCCACGGGTACCCAGATTGAGCCCGCCCCGCACCACCATCACCTGCACGGCGGTGGTAACGCCCTCCTGCAGCAGGCAGATGACATCGAAATCGGTCTCCCGCCGGAAATCGATGCTCTGCTTTTCCTGAACCAGTCGCAACGCCTTGAGGCGATCCCGCAGCAGAGCCGCCTCCTCGAAGCGGCAGGTTTCGGAGGCCTCCTTCATGGCCTGTTCCAACTGCTGCAACAGGCTGCGCCCTCCGCCCTGCAGAAAGCGACGGATATCCTCCACCCAGGAGCGGTAGGTCTTCTCCTCCACCATGTCGCAACAGGGGCCGCTGCAGCGTTTGATCTGGTACTGCAGACAGGGGCGCTTGCGGCTGTTGAACTGCTGATCGGTGCATTGGCGCACCGGATAGAGGCTCTGAAACCAGCGCAGAGTCTCCCGAACCGTCACGCTGGAGGGATAGGGTCCGAAGAGAAAGCCCCCTTCCGCCGGCAGACCCCGCCGCAGGGAGAGCCGGGGAAAACGGCTATGGGCGGAAAGATGGATGTAGGGGTAGGATTTGTCGTCACGCAGCAGAATATTGAATCGGGGTTTGAGGGTCTTGATCAGGTTGGCTTCCAGGAGCAGGGCTTCGTTGTCGCTCCGGGTCATGGTGTAGTCCAGGGCGTGGGCCAGTTCCAGCATGTTGAGAATGCGCGGAGGGTGGTCCCCCCGATGGAAATAGCTCGCCACCCGCCGCTGCAGGTTGCGGGCCTTGCCCACATACAGGGTTCCGCCCTGCCGGTCCATGAAGCGATAGCAACCCGGAGTCTCCGGCAGGTGGCTGATCACCCCTCTGGAGTTTTCGATGGTCACCGCGGACCCTCCCCCTTTCGCCAGGCCCAAACGGCCAGTATCAGACCGGCAAAGATCATGGGCAGGCTCAACCACTGACCCATGCTGAGCCCCAGGTTCAGCAGCCCCAGATGGGCATCGGGCTCGCGAAAGTATTCCACGGCATAGCGGGCCAGACCGTATCCGCTCAGGAACAGACCCAGCAACACCCCTGGCGGACGTGCCTTTCGTCCCACCCACCAGAGCAGGGCAAACAAAAGAATGCCTTCGAGGAAGGCTTCGTAAAGCTGACTGGGATGGCGCGGTACCGGGGGGACGGCCCCCGGAAAGACCATGGCCCAGGGCACGTCGCTGGCCCGACCCCACAACTCCCCGTTGATGAAGTTGCCGATCCGCCCCAATAACAGCCCCAGGGGGGAGATGGGGGCCACCAGATCCCCGATGACCAGCGGCGGAATGCCCCGTCGCCAGGAAAAACCCACGATGGCGGTCACCACCCCCAGCAACCCGCCGTGAAAGGACATGCCCCCTTCCCAGATATGGAAGATGTTCCCGGGATGTTCCAGGTAAAAGGCGGGCTGATAAAAGAGGATATAACCCAACCTCCCCCCCAGTATCACCCCCAGAATGATCCACACCAGCAAATCGCCCAGCAGATCGGGATGCAGATGGGGTTGAAAACGGCGGGCGCGGCGCAGCAACAGGAACCAGCCGCCCAGAAAGGTCAGGGAGTACATCACCCCGTACCAGCGCACCGCCAGGGGGCCGACCTGAACCAGAATCGGATCAATCTGGGGAAAGGCGATCATGGTGTCTCATCCCATTGGGGTTTGGTGCCTTCCGGGTAACATCCCAGAACCTTGCAACTGGTGGTGAAGAAACGCAGCTCCTCCAGAGCCAGGCGACAGCGTTCCTCCTCGGGATGGCCCTGGAAATCGAGATAGAAGTTGTAGGTCCACTGTTTGCCGGGCACCGGTCGCGATTCGAGACGGGTGAGGTTGATGCCGTTGGTGGCGAAACCGCCCAGACACTTGTACAGCGCCGCCGGGATATCCCGCACCGTGAACAGCACGCTGGTCTTGCAGGGTTCCGAGGGATCCGGGGAGCAGGGCTCCCGGCCGATGACCAGAAAACGGGTGGTGTTCATGCGGCTGTCCTGAATATCCCGCTGCAGAACGGTCAGGCCATAGAGGGAGGCGCACAGTTCCGAAGCGATGGCCGCCTCCTGCGGAATGGCCCGCTGGGCCAGTTCGGCGGCGGATCCCGCCGTGTCGTAAACCGACAGGTGGTTCCACCCGAAACGGCGGATGAAGGAGCGACACTGGGCCAGGGCCTGCGGATGGCTGAAAACCGTGGTGATCTGCGGCAATGTGGCGGCGGGGTTGGCGAGCAGACAGTGACGCACATGAAGAAAGTACTCGCCCACCACCGAAAGGCGATGCACCGCCAACAGGTCGTAACTGTCGGAGACCACCCCGGCCATGCTGTTTTCCACCGGAAGCATGCCGTAGCGGCAGAGGCCTTCTTCCACCGCGCTGAAAACATCCTCGAAGGTCTTGCAGGGATAAACCCGATAGTCGGGCATCTTTTCGCGGCAGGCCTGTTCGCTGTAGGCCCCGCGCATTCCCTGAAATGCAATGCTTCTATTGTCGTCCATGGCTCCCATCCCGTATTCCGACTGCGCTCATCCCATTCCCCCTCCTTCGGCACTGGCCATACCGGTGGCTTTTCTTCTACCATATCCGCGCCATGTCCACACCCTTTTGCACATATGCCGCCCCATCCCCCGGCGAACTGACCATCGGCTGGGAAGAGGAGCGCTTTCTGCCCGCCGCGCTGGCCCTCTCCCTGCGCCTGGGTTTGCCCCTGACCCCCTCTCCCGACCATCCCTGGCAACTTGTGGTCACGGATAGCGGTTATCGGGTCCAGGAGCGTCAGGGACGGGAGCGCAGTCAGGTGAGGCTCGATCTGACCCGTGCCCGCCCGGCGACCTCGATTCGCCGCGAACTGCTGGGGCGGGCGGTGGCCTGGAGCGACTCGGCCCCGCCCCGGGTGCTGGACTGCACCGGGGGTTTCGGGGTCGACAGTCTGCAACTGTTGAACTGGGGCTGCCGGGTCCATATCCTGGAGCGCCACCCGGTGATCTTCGCCCTGCTGGAGGAGGCCATGGCGCGGGCGGCCAGCCGGCCTGACCTGGCGAAAACCATGGATCGGGCCAGTTTACGGCAGGGGGAGGCCCTCACCCTGCTGCAAGGCCCCCTGCCCTTCGAACCGGAGGTGATTCTGCTCGATCCCATGTTCCCGCCGCGGGACAAAACGGCCCTGGTGAGCAAGGAGGCCCGGCTGTTGCAACGCCTGGCGGGAGATGGTCCCCCGGCGGAAGAGGAGATCCAACTGCTCACCCTGTGCCGTCGCCTTGCCCTGAAACGGGTGGTGGTGAAACGATCCCGGCACGGCCCCTGTCTCGGAGGGATACGTCCCGACTTCCACATTGCGGGCCGTTCGATCCGCTTCGATGTCCACTGCACCACTGCCTGAAAGTTGACTGCTTCAATGGATGCCGGTCCCGACGTTTCATCTTTGCGACAACGCCTGATCGCCCTGGGACAGGCCTTGCCGGAGACCCTGATCCGGGATCGCCGCGTTCTGGACAGCCGGTTTCGTCTGCTGGAGTCGGCCTGGTATCGGCGCCGGCTGGAGGAGTCGACCCTGTGCGCCCTGGAAGGGGCGGTGGCCCACTCCCGGGCCCAGGTGCTGCGCCGCAAGGCACTGGTTCCCCCCCTGACCTTCGACGAAGCCCTGCCGGTTTCGGCCATCCGGGAGGAGTTCACCCGCCTGCTGAACGACCATCCGGTGGTCATCCTCTGCGGTTCCACCGGTTCGGGAAAGACCACCCAAACCCCCAAAATCTGTCTGCAGGCGGAACGCGGCGTTCACGGACGCATCGGCATCACCCAGCCGCGACGCCTGGCGGCGCGGGGCATCTCCTCCTACCTCGCCGCCGAAACCCGCACGGCCCTGGGATCCCTTGTCGGCTGCAAAATCCGCTTCGCCGATCAGACTTCGGCGGATACTTTGGTCAAAGTGATGACCGACGGCATCCTGCTCACGGAGATCCACCAGGATCCCCTGCTGGAGGAGTACGACACCCTGGTGGTGGACGAGGCCCACGAACGCAGCCTCAACATCGATTTTCTGCTGGGCTATCTGCAACGCATCCTGCCGTTGCGCCCCGATCTGCGCCTGATCATCAGTTCGGCCACCCTGGAGGTGGACAAGTTCTCCCGCCACTTTCGCCAAGCCCCGATTCTCGAAGCCCAGGGACGGGTCCATCCCGTCGAAATCCGTTACCGCCCCTGGGAGTCTTCCCGCGACGAGACCCCGGATCTGGAACAGGCGGTGGTCAACGCCGTGAACGAGTTGCATGCCGAGGGGGGCGACATTCTGGTCTTTCTGCCGGGGGAGAGGGAGATACGCGACACGGCGGAGGTGCTGCGCCGCCAGGCCAGTCGGGATCTGGAGATTCTGCCACTCTTCGCCCGCCTCTCCGCCGGACGCCAGGAGGCCATCTTCCATCCTCGCGGGCAACCACGGGTCATCCTGGCCACCAACGTGGCGGAAACCTCCCTGACGGTTCCGGGAATTCGTCATGTCATCGATTCGGGACTGGCTCGGGTCAGCCGTTTCAGCGGGCGCACCCAGGTGCAGCGTCTGCCGGTGGAGGATGTCTCCCAGGCCTCCGCCAACCAGCGCAGCGGGCGCTGCGGTCGCCTCGCGCCGGGGGTCTGCATCCGGCTTTTCAGCCAGGAATCCTATCTGAATCGCCCTCCCTTCACCGATCCGGAGATCCTGCGCACCTCCCTGGCCTCGGTGATTCTGCGCATGAAGGCGCTGGAGCTGGGCGATGTCGAGGAGTTTCCCTTCATCGACGCCCCCTCCTCCCGGGCCATCGGCAGCGGCATGCGCCTGCTGGAGATGTTGCAGGCCCTCGACGCCGACGGCAACCTGACCCCCCTGGGGCGCGAAATGGCTCTGCTGCCCCTGGATGTCCGCCTGGCGCGCATTCTCCTGGCGGGTCGGGACGGCGGTTGTCTGAGCGAAATGCTGGTGCTGGTCACGGCGCTGTCGGTGCAGGATCCCCGCGAACGCCCCCAGGCGGGACCGCAACGTCTGCCGGAGGTCCACAAGCCCTTCGCCGACGCCGAGTCCGACTTTTCCGGCTGGCTCAAGTTGTGGAACCACCTGCAGGAACTGAAACACGGCGCCCCCTCCGGGAACCAGTTCCGCCAGAGGCTGAAGGCCGAGGAGCTGTCGGTGCTGCGGGTGCAGGAGTGGTTCGACCTGCACCGGCAACTCAAGGATCTGGTCCGGGAAGAGGGTCAGGAGGTCAACCGGGTGGCCGCTCCCTACATCACCCTTCACAAGGCCCTGTTGCGGGGTTTCGTCGACCTGGTGGGGCAGAAGGGCGAGGAGCGGGAGTTTCAGGGCACCCATCAACAGCGTTTTCACCTCTTTCCCGGCTCCGGTCTGCACGCCAAACCGCCCTCCTGGGTGATGTGCGCCGAAATGGTGGAGACCAGTCGCCTCTACGCCCGCTGCTGCGCCCGCATTCAACCCGAATGGCTGGAGGAGACCGCCCCCCATCTGCTGCGCCGCAGTTATCGCGATCCCCACTGGGAAGCGGATCGGGGCTGTGTGGTGGCCCTGGAAAGGGTGACTCTGCTGGGACTGGTCATCGTTCCGGGTCGCAGTGTGCGTTACGATCCCATCGATGCCGTGGAATCGCGCCTGATCTTCGTGCGCGAAGCGCTGGCGGCGGGTCAGATGCGCCTTTCTGCTTCCCTGCACGGCGGTCCGAAGGACTTTCTCAGCCACAACCAGCGTCTGATCCGCGAGCTGACGGAACTGGAGGCCCGCGCCCGTCGCCGCGACATTCTGGTGGCACCCGAGGCTCTGGAAAGCTTTTTCGAGGAGCGTCTGCCGCCGGGCATCGCCACCCGCAAGGAGCTGGAAACCTGGCTGCATTCCCAATCCGTGGGGCAAGCACGACGCCTCTTCCTGGATCAGGCCTTCCTGATGCGTCACGCCGCCCAGGATGTCACCCGCCTTTTCCCCGGCTCCCTGGAAGCGGGGGCCTTCAGCCTGCCTTTGACCTACCGTTTCGAACCCGGCAGCGGCAGCGACGGCATACACGTCACCCTGCCGGTCGCCTTGCTCAATCAGGTGCCGGAGGAGCTGTTCGACTGGCTGGTGCCGGGATTGCTGGAAGAGAAACTGCTGCATCTGCTCAAGGGACTGCCCCAATCGGTGCGTCGCCTGCTGGTGCCCCTGCCCGCCCTGGCCCGCGATTGCGCCGAGGTGATGCGCTTCGGCGAGGGCAATCTGCACATTGCCCTGGCCCAAACGGTTCACGTCCTGAAGGAGGTGCCGGTGGAGCCGGCCCTCTTCCAGGCGGTCGATCTGCCGGACCATTTGCGCATGATGCTGGTGGTGGTGGACGGCAGCGGCCGCCAGGTGGAGGCGCAACGCGATCTGAAAAGTCTGCGCTCCCGGCTCGCCAAAGAGGCCAGCCAGAGTTTCCAGGAGAGTTTCAAAGCCCCGGAAGAGTCCGGCGCGCTGCACCGGCAATGGACCTTTCCACCGCTGCCGGAGTCGTGCGAACGCAAAGGCCCGAAAGGTATCGCCCTGACGGGTTACCCCGCTCTTCAGGCCGAAGCGGAGGGGGTGCGACAGGTGATATTGGACAGTCCGGAAAGCGCCCGCGCCTGTCATCGTTCAGGCCTGGTCAAGCTCTTTCGCCTGCAACTCGCCGCCATGATCAAGGATCTGGAACGGCGACTGACGCCGCCCCCGGCCCTTGGCCTGGCCTTTCGTCCCTACGGAAGCATCCCGGTCCTGGTCAACGCTTTGCTGGACGCCCTGGTAGAGGAGGTCTTTCTGGGGGAGGAGCCTATCCGATCGGGGGAGACCTTTTTGAAACATCTGGACAGCGGACGGACCAAACTCTTCGCCGAGGCCCAGCGCCAGGGTGAGCGACTGCGGAAGCTGCTCACCGATCTGCAGAATCTGGCCAAAATGGTCAACGAGCCGGGAAACCGGCCATTACCCCACCCCTTCCGGGAGGAGATTCTGGGGCACATGAAGGGACTGTTGCGGCCCGACTTTCCCTTCACCACCCCCCTGCCCTGGCGGCACGAGCTGGCCCGCTACGTGGAGGCCGGCCGCATCCGGGTGGATCGCTATCGCAACGACCCCGCCAAGGATAGCCGCAAGGCCGCCAGCCTCGCTCCCTTCCTTCAGGAGCTGGCCCAACTGGAAAAACGCCCGGAAGCCGCCGATCCCCAGGGCGAGGTGGCCCAGCTGCGCTGGATGATCGAGGAGTATCGCGTCTCCCTCTTCGCCCAGGAGCTGGGCACCCGCCTGGTGGTTTCCGAGGCACGCCTGCAAAAGCAGGTGGCCCGGGCCAAACAGGGAACCACCGCGCCGACACCAACAAAAAACCCGGGAAAAGCAAACTCTTCCCGGGTTGTTTAATACTCAAAAAGGCGCACAAAAACTATTTGACTGCGTCCTTCAGCACTTTGCCGGGTACGAATTTGGGGGTTTTGGAGGCCGGGATATTGATCTCCTTGCCCGTTTGGGGATTGCGCCCGGTACGTGCGGCCCGGGTGGCCACCGAGAAGGTGCCGAAGCCGACCAGCGTGACGGCATCGCCTTCCTTCAGGGCGCTGGTGATGGCGTCTACCGCCGCGTTCAGTGCCTCCCCGGCCTGTTTTTGGGTCAATCCGGACCCTTGGGCCATTTGCGCAACCAGTTCCGATTTGTTCATGCAAAACCTCCTGTAGCAGAGCGGTAACACTCGAAAAACCGGAGAGGGTTCGGGATACCCTCCCACTCCGGAAAATCCCTTAACCGACTGGTCTGGGATCGTACCCAAGGAATGCCAGGCAATTCAAGGGCCGCAATGGGGAATTATCCCGGGCCGCCCCTTCTTGCCACTTTTATCGGGGAATTACCGCTTGTCAGTCAAGAGGAGTCGACCGATAATAAGAAAATCGAGACAATTTTCCATTCGCCAGGCGCTTTTGGGAGGATGCATGTCCGCACCCTTATTCGATGAACTCCTCAAGCCCATCCTGCAAATTCAGGATGCCCTGTTCGGCACCGAGAGCCAGGCGCGCGAGCCGGTCACCCGGCTGGTGCGGCCTATCTTCGCGGGCATTTTCTTCGGGTTGTTGATCCAGAGTCCGCTGATTTTCGACCGGATCTTCGAACTCTACATCCCGCAGGAGGTGCCCAAAACGGTGGCCAGGCAAGTCAACGCGCCCCCGTTACTGCACTTGAGCTTCGATGGACACCTGGAGGACACGGCCCCCCTGGCTCTCAAGGCGGAGTCGCCCTCGGGCATCCCCCGCTACATGGAGGGCATCGACCAGGAGTCCCTGGTCGTCGACGGGGAGAAGGCCTCTCTGGCTGTGGTGCTGGATCAACGTATCCAGTTTTCCACCGGCATGATGCTTGAGTTGTGGATCAAACCCGATCCGGCCCTCTCCGCCTCCTCCGGGCTGCCCATACCCCTGGCCGCCCTGGAGCCGCTTCACCTCTTTCTGCTGCCCGTCAAGGTGGGCGAAGCCACCCATTGGCGTCCAAAAGCCCTGCTGAAGGATGGCAACCGCCTATTGGAATGGACAGCCACCGTGACCTTGCCGCCCAATCGCTGGAGCCGTTTGGCAGTGAGTCTCGATTCCCGTGAAGGCGGGTTGTTTTATGTGGACGGCGTAGCCGCCGGACGTTCCGAAGCCCGCTCCTTCGTCCTGCCCCGGCAGCGTATCAACGTGCTGCGCATCGGGGGCTCCAATCCGGGTTCCCCCCACTTTACCGGCAGCATCGACGATCTGCTGCTCTACGGCTATCCGCGCAAGCCCGGCGCCCCTGCCGTAGCCAGGGTTCAACCGCCCGCCCCGGCATCGGTTCAAGCCGGGCCTGCTCCGGCCACCCGCCCGGTGGCGGTCGAGACCCCGGCCCCCGCACCCGCCTCTTCCGCCGAGGAAACCGTGCTGCAGTTCCTGGAAGCCGCCCAGATGGGCGAGTTCGATACCATGCGTCGTCTGGCGAGCCGCAAACTGGCCGGCAAACTGACCGGTGCCCCGGAAGGCTGGTCCAAACCCTATTCGACCTTGACCCGGCTGGCCATGGGGCGACCCGATATCGAGCCTCCCGTCAGCCAAAACGGCGCCACCTGGGTGAAGGCCTCGGGATACGCCCAGATCCTGGGGGAACAGAAGGCCTCGGAAGTGGTCATGTGGAAAGGTGAGTTTCAGCTCGCCAACGAAAACGGTCAATGGCGCATTGTGGAAGCCCGATGAACGGCGCTCCCAAGGCTTCCGGCAGCCTGTTTCTGGCCCTTGGCGGCATCAACGGCTTTCTGGCGGTGCTTCTCGGCGCCCTGGGATCCCATGCCCTGGCGGCCCGTCTGGAAGGCCATGCCGGCCATCTCTTCGATACCGCGCAACGCTTTCACATGAGCCACGCCCTGGCGCTGGTGGCGGTGGGAATCCTGCTGCTGCGCCACCCCGGCCTGCGCTGGGGAGTGGCGGCGGGGGTACTGCTCCTTCTCGGCCTGATCCTGTTTTGCGGCAGCCTCTACCTCAAGGCCCTGTTGGCATGGCCCATGGGCCTGGCCACGCCCTTCGGGGGCGCCTTGCTGATGGCGGGATGGCTCACGCTGGCTGTGGCAGGCTGGGAGAGCCGCTCCTACTCCTGAACCTCGGAAGCCGCAAGCCCTCTCCAGAGACGGTCAAGCTCCTGGAAGGCGGGCCGACAGATCGTTGAGGAACCTTGAAAGCCCTGCAGCAGGCAGGCCAGCCGGGAGGCCCGCTCCACGGGCGACGAGTGAGTCGAAACCGGCGTCAGTCCCGGCAGGGAAAAGAGTTCCACCGCCCCGGCAACCACCGCCTCTCCGTCCGTCAACCCCTTCAGGGCCAACCAGACCGCCAGCCCGTCCGCAGCCGACTCCTCATCCTCACCCGGCGGGGAATTCCGGTCGCCGATCAGAACGTGGGCCACTTCGTGCAGCAGGCTGAAGCGCAGAAAACGGTCCCGCACGTCCAGGCGTTCCGACTCGGCCAACCAGGAGCGGTTGCGAGCCAGCAGCTCCTCCAGTTGACGCACGAAATCGCCGCAGAAGAGAATGCGGCGCGATTCGGGAAAATAGCGTGGTTCGCCCCCCTCCTCTTGCCATTGCAGCACGATATCCCGACTCAGGGGCATCTTCAGGGTGGAACGCAAGTGGGGCAGCAGATGCTCCAACTCCGCCGGGGGATGGGCCGTGTCCGTCCAACCCGGAGGTTGATCCGACAGGTAAAGTACAAGGCAGACGGTCAACCCGCTAAGGAAGATATTTGTCTGCCTCTGGCTCAAGCTGCGGCGACCATGGCCGACTTCACCTTGGCGACGTACTGACGGGTTTCGGCAGGCATCGCCTTGGGATTGCGCTCCAGATTGCCCATGCCCCAGTTATAGGCGGCCAGGGTCAGGTTGACGTTGCCGCGATAGCGTTCCATCAGGCCTTTCAAGTAGCGGCTTCCGGCCATGATGTTCTGTTCGGGATCAAAGGGTTTGGTCACGCCCAGCTCTTTGGCGGTGGCGGGCATCAATTGCATCAAACCCTGGGCCCCGGCCGGCGAGACCGCTTTGGGATTGAAACCGCTCTCCACCTTCATGACCGACCGGATCAGGTTCTCGTCCAGATCGTACTCCTGCGCCGCACGGCGAATGATGGCCTCATACGGTTTGGAACCGTCGTTGCGTGCGGGGGAAACCCCGCCTGCCGGGGCATTCTGCCGGGCCGCCGCCGTCTGCTGGCCCATGTTCATGCGACCGCGAGCCGCCTGCATCACCTCCAGGCGGGCGCGGGCCAGGGTGCTGTTGCTGTTGAGGCCGGGGGTCTGGGGCAGCAGTCCGCCCAAGCCGTTTTCCGCCATGAGCAGCGGCCCCGGCACCACTTCCGATTCACCCAACAGATGGTCCTGGGAATCGGCGGCCATGGGCAGGAAGGGCCGTTCGTCATCCAGGGTCAGGCTGTCGGAGGCCTGTTCCACCCCCCCCAGGTGCCCACCCGAGGTCGTGGACAGCCCCAACATGCCCTGATTGCCGAAAACGCCGTTTCCCGGCTGGTCCACCATGGGGCGCACCGCCTCGTTGAGGCTGCTGACCGCCTGGGAATCGAGAACCCAGGATTGGGTTTGATCCGGCAGCCCCCCCAGAGAGAGCAGCGTGCGGGCCAACTGGTCCTGAAATCGCAGGTTGCCCATGGGCATCTGGCCGGGCAGGGATGTACTCCGCAAACCACCACGTTGCAGGGGCGACATCGTGTTGAAGGGCATGGATTTGATCATGGGAACCCCGTATTCTGGTTGCTTTCCTGTTCCAACTCTCTGAATGTCTTGGTGGAAGCAATTATTGTTCCTTTTCTTGAGAAAGGGATGTGACCATGCTGGAAGTGGTGGTTGGAGACATCACGCAACTGCGGGTGGATGCCATCGTCAACGCGGCCAACGCCTCCCTGCTGGGGGGAGGTGGCGTGGACGGAGCCATTCATCGGGCGGGGGGAGGAGCCATTCTGGAAGAGTGTCGCGCCTTGCGCCGGGAGAAGTTCCCCGATGGACTGCCCACGGGAGAGGCCGTGGTGACGGGCGGAGGGAAACTGCCGGCCCGCTGGGTGATTCACACCGTGGGGCCGATTTACGATCAGGACTACAATCCACCGGCCCGGCTGGAGGCCTGTTATCGCAACTGTCTGCAAAAAGCCCGGGAACTGGGCGCGGAAGAGGTGGCCTTTCCCGCCATATCGACCGGGGTCTACGGTTTTCCCAAGGAGAGGGCCGCCCGCATCGCCGTGACCACCCTTCGGGCGGAGTTGACCCGCCACGGCCCCCCTCCCCGACGGGTCATTCTGGTGGCCTACAGCGAAGCGGACGCCGCCATTCTGCGCCGGGCCTGCGCCAACTGACCTATTTGGCGTCAGGTTTCGGGAAGTGGTAGTAGCTGTCGTTGAGGAAGTCGGTCACTGCCTGGACATCCTCATCGAACCACTGGGCGCCCACCTGATTGTTGCAGAAGGCCACCATGGCCTGGAGTTCGTGGTAGGTCTTCTTTTTGTGATCGGGCCGGGTGTAGATGCGGCTGGCATCCCCCCCGAAGCGGCCCGCGTGACAGTCGATGCAGTGCCGGTCGTGCAGGGCCTTGCCCTGGGAAGCCTGCTCCGCTCCAGCGAACAAAGGCAGGGCCAGGGTCATCACGGATACGGCCAGGCCGGTGAAACGACGATATTTCATGGACCACTCCTTTGGAAAATCAACCATGAACCAGACATCATGCCATTCTCCGGCCCCTCCGACCGGCAAGGCCCGTTTGCGGGTGCTGGTCATCGGCACGGGGGCCGTTGGCGGCTATTATGGGGCAAAACTGGCGCAAACGGAATGCGAAGTCGCCATGGTGTGCCGCAGCGATTACCACGAGGTGGCCCGGCACGGGTTGCAGGTCGAAAGCATCCATGGCGATTTCCGGGTTCAGCCAAGCCTCGTCCTGCGGAATGCACGAGACTATCCGGGCATTCCGGATGTTGTGCTGATCACGGTCAAGGCACTGCCGGACCTTGATCCCAGGGAGCTGCTCTCCTGCACCCTGGGAGCCGAGTCGGTGATCCTGCTGCTGCAAAACGGCATCGGGGTGGAGGAGCCCTGGTTACAGGCCTTCCCTCAGCAGCCGCTGATCAGCGGATTGGCCTTCATTTGCGCCCAGAAGGTGGGACCCGGTCGGGTGCGACATCTGTGCTACGGACGACTCACCCTGGGGCAATATCCCCGTGGTCGTTCGGCGCGACTGGATGAGCTGGTGGCCCTGTTTCAATCCGCCGGGGTGGTCTGTAACGCTTCGGAGGAGATTCTGCGGGATCGCTGGCGCAAGCTGGTGTGGAATGTGGCCTTCAACCCGATATCGGTTCTGGGAGGAGGTTTGGATACGCGGCGGATCATGGCCGACGCCGCCTTGCGGGAGCTGGCCGGGAGTCTCATGGAGGAGGTTCGGATTCTGGCGGAGGCCGAAGGGTTTCCCCTGCCCGCCGAGGTGGTGGCCGTCAATCTGGCGGAAACCGAGAAGATGCTGCCTTATGAAACCAGCATGCTTCTCGATTACCGTCAAGGACGCCCGATGGAGTGGCAAGCCATTCTGGAGCGTCCTCTGCGACAGGCCCGGCGGCGCGGCCTGACCCTGCCGCGCATGGAGACCCTTCTTGCCCTGTTGCAGGCTTTGGAAAACGCCCGCCCCGCCGGGGATCAGGTCCGCAGCCAGGAGAAGATGACCAGCGCCTGAACCAAAGAGATCAGGATCAAACCATAGGCCCCACCGATATAGATGGCGGCCAGGAATTTATAGAGGACGCCTCGGGAGGAGGGAACTCTTTCCTCGGTTTGTGCTTGTTGGATCATGCCGGGTTGCCTCTCTCGCTGGTGTTTATGAGTGCATGCGACTCTCGGAACGGCCCACGGGGAAAACGCACCCCGACCGGGAGTCCACGAAGCAAAATTCGCACCAGTACCCGCACACCTTTTCAAAACCGGCGAAACCCCGTCAATCCGAGGCTTGCGGCGGGAAGATGTCAACAATCAGTCAGTGTGGTAAAGCCGATTTTTGACAGCGCCTATCGGAATAATTTGACCTCACGGGCTTTCCTCTCCGGCAAAAAAAACCAGGAGCGGGAATGCGTGGGAATGGGTTGAAGACGTATACCATGGAAACTGTTACGCCAACTCCGCCAAGCATAACTTTCGAAATCCGTCATCGGGCTCCATCCGGATCCTTCGGGGTGGCGGCTGGGGCAGCGACCCGGTCTACGTCCACTCCCCGGTTCGATCAGCGCTCCGCCCCGCGCAAGGCACGCTCCAACTCTTGCAACAGCTTTTCCCGCTCGGGCAGATAGAGCTGGTATTTCTGCACGAAGAGCTGGCTGTTCATCTGGTACGTGGCATATTCCACCAGCAGTTCGTCCTTGTTGCGGCTGAGGATCAGGCCGATGGGCGGGTTGTCGCCTTCGACGTTCTCCTCGTTGGCGAAATAGCCCAGGTAGAGATTCATCTGGCCGATGTCGTGGTGCTGCACCTCGTTGATCTTCAGATCGATGAGTACGAAGCAGCGCAGAATACGGTGGTAAAAAACCAGATCGACCTTGTAGTGGGTGTTGTTGATCGTCACCCGGTATTGCCGCCCCACGAAGGTGAAACCTTTGCCCAGCTCCAGCAAAAATTGCTGCAGGTGGTCACACAACAGGGTTTCGAGCTGGGTTTCCGATACCTGCCAAGGCTCGGGAATTTTCAAAAACTCGAACACATAGGGATCACGCAGCAGATCGGCGGGCGCTTCGACAATCTGCCCCTGGGACGCACGCTGCAGAAGGCCGGATTTATCCTTGCCCGCCGCCAGCCGGAGAAAAAGCGAGGAGGCCTTCTGTCTTTTCAGCTCCGGCACAGACCAGTGTTCAGACAGCGCCTGCTTTTCATAGAAGCTGCGTTCCAGGTCGTCATCCAATTTGAGCAGCTCCACATAATGTGACCAGCTCAATTGGTGAGAAGGCTTCTGACTTATTGGGTAACGCAGGTACAAAAGCCGAATGTACACCAGATTGCTGCGACTGAACCCCCTGCCGTGACGCAGGCTGAGATCCCTGGCCAGGTTGGCGACAAGCGCCTTGCCATACTCAGCCCGAACGTTGCCCTGCTGTTCGAATTCGACGATGCATCGCCCCACCTGCCAATAGGTTTCCAAGATCCGGGAATTGACCGCCTGCACCGCCTGGATTGGCCTTGGGTATAGGTGTGGGAAATCGCCTCCACCAGCCCCTGGTAATCCTCACCGTTGTTCAGTGCCATTCGGACCTCTTCAAATGCCTGAAGGCGTTTCACGGAGGTTTCGTTTGCAAGCGCCGCCAGGGGGTGACTTTCGTCTGCCTCCCCTTCTCTCCACCACCACCCAGGCCTGCGCCAGGCCGCCGTCGTCGGAGAGGCTCAGATGCAGGCGGAAACCCTTGCCCGCCAGTTGACGCAGATGGGCCTTCACCTTGCCCTGCGTCTCCAGGGTGGGTTGACCCAGGGCCGTGCGTCCCACCGCCATGTCGGTGAACCAGAGGCCCTCCCGCAGGCCGGTGCCCATGGCCTTGGCCAGCGCCTCCTTGGCGGCGAAACGTTTGGCGTAACAGGCCGCCGCATCGGCGGTGGCCTGACACCAGCGCCGCTCCTCCGGGGTGAAGATCCGATCCAGAAAACGCGACCCGTATCGCTCGATGGCCCGGCGGATGCGGGCGATTTCCACCAGATCGCCACCCACCCCCACAATCACGGCAGCCCGTCCCAGCCGGCGCGGGCCGCCTCCCGCATCAGCCGCTTCATCTCCCGCACCGCTTCCCCGATCCCGGTGAAAACCGCACGGGCGATGATGGCGTGGCCGATGTTCAACTCCTGCATTCCCGGAATGGCCGCCACCGGCTGCACGTTGTGATAGTTCAATCCATGGCCCGCGTTGACCTGCAATCCCAGCGTGTGGGCCAGGGCCGCGCCGTCCAGCAGGCGATGCAGCTCCCCTCGACCGTCCCGCTCCCCGGCATAGCGTCCGGTGTGCAGCTCCACCACGGGCGCTCCCACCGCCAGCGCAGCCTCGATCTGCCTCGGATCGGGATCGATGAACAGCGATACCCGGATACCCGCCCCGGTCAACGCTGCCACCACCTCCGTGAGGGATTCCACCTGACCGGCGGCGTCCAGCCCCCCTTCCGTGGTCAGCTCGGCGCGTTTTTCCGGCACCAGACAACAGTCGGCGGGCCGCAAGACAAGGGCCCTGGCGACCATTTCGGGGCTGGCCGCCATCTCCAGATTGCATTTGGTCTGCCCGGCCTCCAGCAGCCGCTCCACATCCCGATCCTGGATGTGACGCCGATCCTCCCGCAAATGCACCGTGATGCTGTCGGCCCCCGCCATCTCCGCCGCCAGAGCCGCCGCCACCGGATCGGGCTCCCGCCCCCCCCGCGCCTGACGGATGGTGGCCACATGGTCCACGTTGACTCCCAACATGATCATGATCACTCCCCCTTGGAGGCATCCACCCCGACGCCGGAGCCCGGCAAGGGCCTCTTCTCGCCGTTGGCGTCTTCGTTCGACGGCTGTTTGGAAAGCTCCAGCAGCCGGGCCGGAACATGCAGAATATCCCGCACGATCCCCGGCGTCAGGGAACTCATCGGCTTGACCCGAATGGTCGGATCCCTGATCGAACCCAACATCTCGAACTGGGTTTCGAACAGGGTCTGACGGGAGCCGGAAACCACCGAGCCGACCACCGGAACCGTGTTGACGATCTTGTCCAGAGTCTGCAAGGGCCGAAGACCCGCCAGCATCGTCATCTCCTCCCGGGGGAAATCGATACTGCCGGAAAGGTGCAACTCCATCGAAGGCCCCGCCAGCACGATCGAATCGGTGGAGAAACGGCTCTCCTTGAGCTGGAAAGCACCGTGAAGTTTATCGAAGTAGAAGCCCTTGCTCTCCAGATCCGGACGATCCCCGGAGAGAAGCTGCGGCAAATCCCCCAGGGAGATCAGGCCCAGAAACTTGGAGAGCAGCTTGAACTTGCGCAAGGTGCCGTCCCGCCCGTTCAGCTCGCCCCGCCCGGAAAGATGCCTGCCGAACCGTTCTCCGTAAGGCAGATTGCCCTTCAGATCCAGGGTGATGGAACCCACCCCCTTTTCCATGTTCTCGTGGTAATCGAGGGCCTTGAGCAAGGCTCCCCAGTCGGTGGCCTGCAGCCGGAACCGTCCCTGATATGGCCCCACCCAGAAACCCTCGGGCCAGTTCATCTCCCCGTCGAGGAGTTCCACCATGGCCGAATCCTGAGCGAAGGAGAGCTGATCGATCTTGAACTGACGCCCGCCAAGGGTCATATCCATCTGCAGCGAACGCCCATGGGGCTCCTTGGGCAGGATCACCCGATCCGCCGTCAGATGCAGCTTCACGGGGGGGAGATCTTCCGCCGTCCCGTTTTCCTCCTCGTCGCCGTCACGGGGAGTCTCGACCTCCGGGGCAGACTCCTCGCCCCCCGGCAGATGGGGACGCAGATCGACCTCCTGCCAGTGGGTATCGACCACCCAGTTCTTGCGCCGCTCCACTTTCAGGGTGCCCTGATTGCCGGCGTGGAGAATTTTGGCCAATCGCAACGAGCCCGTCTCCTTGTCGCGGTCCCAAGTGGCCGAACCGGTTGCGGTCAGATCGGGGAATTCCGCCCGCAGCAGGGGGACCACCAGCGGTTTACCCTCCTCCCAGTCGCCTTCCAGAGTGAGGCTCCCCGGTTGGCCGCCCTCCTTCTCCCAACCAGCCGGCCCTTGCAGCGCGGTGGACTGCCAGTTGGTTTTCAAGCGGAAGTGGGTGGTCTCCTGTTTTGGGGGTTTGTCCAGCACCAGCTCGAAGGCCGGTTCGCCTCGACCACGAAACCGTCTGCCGAATAGTTCCCGCATCCGGGGCAACCAGACCGATTCCGGAACCGAGCCCTGGGTTTGCAGATGCAGATGGGCCTTGGGCGGGTTGCGGAAATCGGCCACCGTCACCTTGCCATCCAGGGCGAGACCGGCCACATGGGCCTCCTGAACCTCGACCTCCAGGCGGCGGTCACGGGTCAGGCGCAACTGGCCGTGAATATTTTCCACGGGTTCGAAACCTTCCAGGGCGAAACGGGCATCCCGCAGCTCCATGGAACCCTGTACGCTGGCGTCCCCCGGATGGGAGAGGGGCAGGCCCAGGGTAAAGCGAAAGGCCCCTCCCCCGGCAATCCGGCTGTCGGCCAAACCGGCCTGGCGGTCCCAGCGCAACTTGGGGTGGGAGAAGATCTCCCCCCACAGGGATTCCAGATCGCCCTCCCCGGTCAGTTGCAGATTGAGTTTGGTATCGCCGAAATAGTCGGGAATGGCGACGTTGCCCCGAATGTTGCGGGAGTGCAGCAGGCTGGCCTTCTGCACCTCGGCGCTCATGTGGTGGTCCGAAAAGAGCAGCTTGGCGGAAACCTTGCTGACCGGGGGCAGGCCGGGAAAGAAGAGGATGGAGACCCCCGAGGTGGTGCCGGTGATCTGGAAGATTTCGGCAGCGGCTTCGGCGGGGGTGGGATTGGCCTTGCCGGGTTTCCAGAAGGTGAGGTTTTTGCGGATGCGGGCCTGGGCCTGGATCACCTCCCCTTCCGAGAGGCTCTCCTCCAGCCAGGCAACCAGCTCCGGGGGCATGATGGCATAGGGATAGTAGACCTTGGCGAAACGGGTGGCCACCCCCTTGGCCTGGGCGGTGAGATCCAGTATGGTGCCGGAAGACCGTCCGATATCCTCGATGGCGAACGCGCCCGAGGCGCTGCCGTGGGGGGAGGTCAACTGGAACTCCTTGACCCCGACCCGCCAGGTTTCGGCATGCCCTTCCACCTCGCCACGGGCCATGAGGGTGCCGATGGGCAGGGGATATTTGAAGAGATCGGGCCACAACAACTGACCGGCGCCGACCAGGCTTTTCCATTGGATGCGATGGCCGCCCTCCCTGGTCTGGGACCAGACGAGATCGAGTTGCAGGGGATTGCCCTGGCTTTTGAAGGGAACGGACGAACCCAGCAGGGGCAGAAGATCCTCCAGATGGCCGTTGCGCAGAGAGGCCGACACTTCCCAGCCCCCGTTGCGCAGAGTTCCCTCCCCTTTGGCCTGAAGCTGCACGGCTTCCCGGGGACCGGGCATCACCCCTTCCGCCCGGATGGCCAGCCGTCCCCCCTGGGAAAGGGTGGCCTGGATATGGATATCCTGAAAGACCGGGCCCTCGCTCAAGGTCACTTTGCCGCGTCGGACCTCAAGACTTGAGGCCGTCGGAATGGCGAAGATCGGGTGCGTGGCGGGCAACGTCTCCCCCAACACACCGATCGGACTTTTATCTGCCAGGGAGTTGGAAAAACGCCGGGAGTCCAGGCGGAGTTCCACATCTTCCAGAACCACCTTTTCCAGTTGCGGCAGCCCCCCATCCCGCCACCGCAACGGGGAGAAGAGGAGAACCACATCCTGGACGGCCAACTGGCTGCCGGCGGTCGTTTCCGACTCCAGATGCAGACCGCGAACCACCAGTCCGGGCGTGACGCCGCGCAGGGTGAAGAGCAACTCCCGCGCCCGAAGCAGCAAACCCGCCTCCGCCGAGAGTCGCGAAGCCAGCCAGTTGGCGGCCCAGGTGACATCCAGAGGCCGCCACTCCAGACGGGCGTAGCCGAGCCCCAGCAGCAAAATCAGTGCAACGACGATCCGGCGCAGCCAGCGACGTTTGCGCCTGGCAGGCGCCGCCGCTTGCGGTGGACCGTCGGGTGTGGTTTCCTGCGGTGTCGAACTCTGCTCCATCCTGATCCATCAATGGCAGGCAAGCCCACTGGCATCCGCTCCCGGGGTAGCCTATCCTGCAAGGGCGATGAAAACGTTCACACATGGTATGGCAAGCCAAGGCATATGAAAACCCCCTTTCCCGATTTTCTCTCCCCCGAAACCTGGGACCACCTGGACTATCTGGCCGCCGGCGCCGCCCGGCCGGAGCGGGTGCGCGAGCGCCTGGCGGACTGGTTCCAGGCGGAAGGGGATCCGCAACGGCGCGCCATTCTGGTCAAGGCGCTGGAAGATCCCCGTTGGCGGCAGCGGCTGGCGGCCACCCTGGGCAACAGCAGCTACTTGGGAACGGTTTTCGCGCGCTGGCCGGGAATTTTTCCCTGGCTGGTGGAAGGCGCCTACGCTCCCGGACCGGCAGAGCGCAAAGAGGCCCTGATCCGGGAGGTGCTGGAATGCGCCGACGCCCAAGTGGTCAAATCCCTGATGCGCCGGTTCAAACACCGGGAGTTCTTTCGCATCGGCATGCGCGATCTGGGCGGCGAAGCCTCTCTTGAAGAGGTGACCGGGGATCTGACGCGGGTGGCGGAAGCGACCCTGGAAGCCGGTTTCCAGTGGCTGCATCGGGAGCAGTCGCAGCGTTTCGGCCAACCGCTGACCGAAACGGAACGCGGACGACAACCGGCCCGCTTCGTCATCCTCGGCATGGGTAAACTCGGTGCGGGCGAACTCAATTTTTCCTCGGACATCGATCTGATCTTTCTTTACGACGAGGACAACGGCCACACCGACGGGCCCCAGGCCATGGCCGTCAAGAGCTATTACAGCCGCCTGGGCCGCGATCTGATGAAGCTGATGCACGAGAAGACCGCCGACGGCATCGTCTTTCGCACCGATCTGCGCCTGCGCCCCGAAGGGGAATCGGGGGATCTATGCCTCTCCTGCCGTTCCGCCGAGATCTACTACGAATCCTGGGGCCAGACCTGGGAGCGGGCCGCCATGATCAAAGCGCGTCCCGTGGCCGGAGACATCGCCCTGGGCGAGTGGTTCCTGCAACGGCTGCGCCCCTTCATCTACCGCCGCTTTCTCGATTTCGCCGCCCTCGACGCCATCCGGGACATGAAAGGCCGTATCGACCACAAGGTCAGCCGAGGCGGCAACTATTTGCGCAACATCAAGCTGGGACGGGGCGGCATCCGGGAGATCGAATTCTTCGTGCAGTGCCAGCAGTTGGTTCACGGCGGCAAGGAACCCCGTTTGCGGGGCCGGGAAACCGTCGCCGGTCTGACCCGTCTTCAGGAACTGGGCTTCATCGATGCCGATACCAGCCAGCGACTGATTCGCGGCTACCGATTCCTGAGACGACTGGAACATCGGATTCAGATCGAACGGGAAGAGCAGACCCATCTGATGCCGGAAGAGCCGGAGCGCCTGCAACGGCTGGCCCGTCGCATGGAACTGAGCGATGCGGCAACCCTGCTGGAGCGGTTGCGGGAAGTCACCGACGAGGTGCATGCCGTCTTTCAGGCCCTGTTCCACGAAACCGTCTCCTCCGGGGATTTCGGGGAAGTCGATGCCCTGCTGGAGTGTGAAATCGAGGCCGGCGAATGTCCCGGCGAACTGGCCAAGGCCGGCTTTCTCGACCTGGAGGGGGCCATCCTCGGACTGCGCTTTTTACGCTCGGGACTGGCCGGAGGTTCCCTGGTGCTGCGGGAGTCGGCGCGCCGCTGGTGGCATCGGCTGATTCCGCAACTGTTGCAGCGTATTTTGCGGGCTCCCGATCCCGATATGGCTCTGGGACATGTGCAGGAATTCCTGTCCGGCATACGCAATCGGGTCAATTATCTGGCCCTGCTGGTGGAAAACCCCCGGGTTCTGGACCTGCTCATGCCGTTGTTCGGCACCTCCTCCTTCTTGTCGCGTTTTCTGATTCGCAATCCCAGCCTGCTCGACTCCCTGGTGACCCGCGAGTTTCTGGAACGGTATCGCGACCGCAGCCAGATGTCCCGCGACCTGAGCGAGCGACTGGAGGCTCTGAAAACCCATGAAGAGCGTCTGGACGCCTTGCGGGAATTCAAGAACGTGGAGTTGCTGCGCCTGGGATTGCGGGATCTGTCGGGGCTGGCGGAGCTGCCGGAGGTCATGACCGGACTGTCGGCCCTGGCGGATGTGGTGCTGACCCAGGTCTTTCTCCTCGCGGTGGAAGAGATGCGGGCCAAACACGGCAAACCCTGTTGCACCGATAACCACGGGGTTCGCCGCGAGGCGGCTTTCGCCATCCTGGCCATGGGCAAACTGGGCGGTGGCGAGCTCAACTACGCCTCCGATCTGGACCTGATCTTCATCCACGACTCCCAAGGGGACGACGCCTGGAGCGACGGCGAAAAATCGCTCTCCAACGGTCAGTATTTCGCCAAACTGGGACAGCGCATCATTGTCGGCATCACCACCGTGACCCGCTCCGGCAAGCTCTACGAACTCGACATGCGGCTGCGACCCTCCGGGAAATCGGGTCCGGTGGTCACCTCTCTGGACTCGTTTGTTCACTACCAGAACACCGAGGCCTGGACCTGGGAGCATCAAGCCCTGACCCGGGCCCGGGTGGTGGTGGGAGACCCCGCGCTCGGAGCAAAGCTGCGCAGCGAGATCCTGACCGTACTGCAAAAGCCCCGCGAAGAGGCCAAAGTCCGCAGTGACATCCTCGACATGCGCCAGAGGCTTTGGCACGAAAAAGCCCCGGCGGAAGGGGTCATCGATATCAAACAAAGCCGGGGAGGCGTGGTCGATATCGAGTTTCTGGTGCAGTACTTCATTCTGACCCACGGGGAGAGGTACCCCAAAATCGTGCAGCGTCATGCGGGAAACGCGCTGCGGGCCCTCCGCGAACAGGGTCTGCTGAGTCCGACCGACGGCCAACGGCTTGAAGAGAACTACGCCTTCCTGCGAACCGTGGAAAACCGGCTGCGCCTGCTTTACGACCGCGCCGAAAACAGCCTGCGGCGCAACGCCGTGCAGAACAACCGCCTGGCCCGTCTGTGCGGCATGGCTTCCGGGGAACTGCTCTGGGAGACCCTGACCCGCCGTCTGGAGGAGACCCACGAGGTGGTGGCACGAATCTTCGCGACGAATGTGGAAAAAACGGCTTGAGCCCGTCCGGTGAAAAAGGGATACTTCCCCGATTCCCGACGGTTGGCGTTCGGATCTTGGCAATCCCCAGTGAATAAGGTTGAACCATGACCATGTACGACAAAGACGGTTTCATCTGGCACGACGGCGAGATGGTGCCCTGGCGGGATGCCAAGGTACACGTCCTGACCCATACCCTGCACTACGGCATGGGGGTATTCGAGGGCATTCGCTGTTATGAAACCGAGCGCGGTTCGGCCATATTCCGGCTCGATGCCCATCTGGACCGTCTGTTCCGCTCGGCTCACATTCTGGCCATGCCCATGACCTACACCAAGGAGCAGTGGAGCAAGGCCTGTCGGGACGTGGTGCGGGCCAACGGGCTCAAAGCCTGTTACATCCGCCCGCTGGCCTTCTACGGCGCGGAGAGCATGGGTCTGAACCCGGCACCCTGCCTGGTCCACGGCATCGTGGCCGCCTGGGAGTGGGGTCCCTACCTCGGCAAGGAGGGCATGGAGAAGGGCATTCGCGTCAAAACCTCCAGCTACACCCGGCACCATCCCAACATCATCATGACCCGGGCCAAAGCGGTGGGCAACTACCCCAACTCGATCCTCTCCAAGTCGGAGGCGCTGACCGGCGGTTTCGACGAAGCCCTGCTCCTCGACACGGAAGGCTATGTGGCCGAAGGCAGCGGCGAGAACATCTTCATCCTGCGCAAGGGTGAACTGTGGACCCCTCCCCTCGATTCCGCCCTGGACGGCATCACCCGCGACACGGTCTTCGTTCTGGCCGCCGAGATGGGGTTGAAGGTGGTGGAAAAACGCTTCCCCCGTGACGAGGTCTACATCGCCGACGAGGCTTTCTTCACCGGCACAGCCGCCGAATTGACCCCCATTCGGGAGCTGGATCGCCGTCCCATCGGCGGCGGCATCGCCGGACCCGTCACACGGGAGATTCAAAAACGCTTTTTCAACGTGGTGCAGGGGCGCGACCCCAACCACCTGGACTGGCTGCAGTTCGTGGACTGACAAAAATACCGGTCTTACCCCTCGGGCGGAAAAGTCTGCCCGAGGGGCGTTCATTCTGGAGCACTGGAGGAGCATGGCCAATCCGCAATACGTCTACACGATGCATCGTCTTACCAAAGTCGTACCTCCCAAACGGATCATCCTGGAGAACATCACTCTGGCCTTTTTCCCGGGAGCCAAGATCGGCGTTTTGGGTCTCAACGGCGCGGGTAAATCGTCCCTGTTGCGCATCATGGCCGGGGTGGACAAGGAGTTCACCGGCGAGGCCAAGGCCGCTCCCAACATCTCCGTCGGCTTTTTGCCCCAGGAACCGGTCCTGGATCTCAGCAAAGACGTGCGCGGCAATGTCGAAGAGGGTGTTCAGGAAATACGCAACCTGCTGAACCGTTTCAACGAGGTTTCCGCCAAATTTGGCGAGGTGACTTCGGATGCGGAAATGGATGCTCTCATCCACGAACAGGGGGAGCTTCAGGACGCCATCGACCGGTGTGACGGCTGGAACCTGGAAGTCAAGCTCGACATGGCGGCGGAGGCTCTGCGCATTCCGGAGTGGGATGCAAGCGTGGCGCGTCTTTCCGGCGGTGAAAAGCGTCGTATTGCCTTGTGCCGCTTGCTGCTGCGGGCGCCCGACATCCTGCTGCTGGACGAACCGACCAACCACCTGGACGCCGAATCGGTGGCCTGGCTGGAAAAATTCCTGCAGGATTATCCGGGCATGGTGGTCGCGGTGACTCATGACCGGTACTTCCTGGACAATGTGGCGGGTTGGATTCTGGAGTTGGATCGGGGCCGTGGCATTCCCTGGCAGGGCAACTACTCCTCCTGGCTGGAACAGAAGGAGAAACGGCTGACTCAGGAGAAGCGGGAGGACGATTCCCGCACCAAGCGGTTGCGGGCGGAGTTGGAGTGGGTTCGCTCTTCGGCGCGGGCCCGGCAGACCAAGAGCAAGGCCCGCTTGCAGGCTTACGAGATTCTGGCGGCTCAGAGTCGCGAGGTACGGCGCGAGACACAATCCTTGTACATTCCCGCCGGGCCGCGACTGGGGGAGATTGTCATCGAAAGCTGCAATCTCACCAAGGCCTTCGGGGACCGGCTGCTGATCGATGATCTCTCCTTCATTCTGCCGCGCGGCGGCATTCTGGGGGTTATCGGCGGCAACGGATCGGGCAAGACCACTTTCCTGCGCATGCTGGTGGGGCAGGAGACGCCGGACGGGGGTTCGTTGCGTCTGGGGGATGCGGTGCAGGTGGTTTATGTGGATCAGAGCCGGGAGCAGTTGGACCCCGAGTTGACGGTATGGGAATACATTGCCGACAACCGGGAGGTCATGGATCTGGGAGGGCGGGAGTTCAACTCGCGCACCTTCGTCTCCTGGTTCAACTTCAAGGGAACGGACCAGCAGAAGAAGATCGGTCAGCTTTCGGGTGGGGAGCGCAACCGGGTGCATCTGGCCAGGACGGTGAAGGCGGGCGGCAATCTGCTGCTGCTGGACGAACCGACCAACGACCTGGATGTGGAGACGTTGCAGGCTTTGGAAAATGCGCTGCTGGAGTTTCCCGGCTCGGCGGTGATCGTCTCCCACGACCGGTGGTTTCTGGACCGCATGGCCACGCATATCCTGGCATTCGAGGGGGATTCAAGGGTGATCTTCTTCGAGGGCAATTATCAGGATTATGAAGCGGACCGCAAGATCCGTCTGGGCGAGGAGGCGTGTCGGCCTCACCGGGTGCATTACAAGAAGCTGCGGTAGGTTCCGTTCCGGGTTTATCCGTAAAAGGGGCAATTTATTGCCCCTTTGGCTTTTTTTACCGCGTCTACTTTGGAATACGTAATTTTTCTGTATCTGTTCAGGTATACGGG
>JADGAQ010000014.1:23270-40144 GCA_015231925.1 Magnetococcales bacterium | reverse complement strand
CCCAGGGCGCTGCCCTGGACCCGTCGGGGGGGATAATCCCCCCCGAACCCCCGTGTACCTGAACAGATACGCCGTTTTTTGCGTCGGAGACTTTTGCAACGGAGGTTTGGACGGATGGAGCTGTCTTTGCTAAAATGCAAGCTGCATGGTGTGACGGTAACCGATGTGCACCTGGACTATGACGGTTCCTGCGCCATCGACGAGGATTTGCTGGAGGCGGCGGGGCTGCGGGAGTTCGAGCAGATCCACCTCTGGAACGTCACCAGTGGGGAACGGCTGATCACCTATGCCATTCGGGCGCAACGCGGCAGTGGCGTGATCTCCGTCAACGGAGCCGCCGCCCACAAGGCCCGGGTGGGCGAAAAGATGATCATTGCCGCTTTCGCGCAGATGTCCGATGCGGAAGCGGCCCAGTTCGTGCCCCGACTGGTCTATCTGGACGGGGCCAATCGCATTCGGGAAATGTCGGGATCCATTGCCGTGCAGGCAGCCTGACAGCCCCCCACTTCAGGAGAGGCATGAGACGGCAACGTCCTTCCCGTTTCGAGTTTCGCGGCGAACGCAGTCGGCGCAGACCCGTGGTCCACTGGCCACGGGTCGCGGTATTGCTGGTTGTCCTCGTGGGCTTGGTCAGCCTGACGACATCCCGGTGTAACCGGGAACCGCAGGTTTCGTCCCCCGAACCTGGAAAACGCTACGAGCGTCTCTATCCGGCAGGTCTGTGATGCGCTATCCATTGATCGGTTCTCCGGGTCTGGCTCTCCTGTTGCTGCTGGCGTCACCGCTTGCGGCCCAGGAGGAGCCGTTTCCCGCCACGGGTAAATCCACGTCGTCTTCACCGCCGGTTCGCTATGTCCCCGGAGCCGCGCTGGCTCCGGGAGACAAACCGGCCCCGGCGTCGGTGATGCCGAATCTGCTGGACGCGCCGACTGTCGGCACCGTTCCCGCCGAACGAGCGGTTCCCGGAGCCGTTGCCCCTCCGGTCGCCGCTTCGCCGTCGTCTCCGGTTCCAGCCCCGCCGTCATCTCCGATGGTCATCACGCCCGCGCCGTCCGCGCCCCGTTCCACGTCCGCGCCGTCGGGGCCCGCACCGTCGATGGTCATCACGCCCGCGCCGTCCGCGCCCCGTTCCACGTCCGCGCCGTCGGGGCCCGCACCGTCGATGGTCATCGCCCCCGCGTCGCCTGCGACCCGCACCACGTCCGCGCCGTCGGGGCCCGCACCGTCGATGGTCATCACCCCCTCGACGCGCTCTTCGGCCTCTTCTCCCTCCGCCTCTCCGGCGCTCAGGCCGGGTGGCGTCCCGCTGGCCCAACCGGCTGTCGAGGGGGTTCCCGAGGGGCGTTCCGCCGCCGCCAAGGCTTGCGAGGCGGCGGGCGGCAAGCCGGCTCCCGCCGGGGGATGTTTGCTGGGATCGCAGCGGGTTGTGGAGGAGGAGTCTCTCAACGAGACGCCGCCGCCTGTTTCGGCTGGCCGGGCGGAGGCGGCTCCGGGGGTGGAGATGGGATGGCGTCTGTTGGCCTCCCAGCAGGCTCGGGTGGCGTTGCTGGTTGCCGAACAGTCCCTGGCCCACGGGGGGCGGGAGCAGGCCGTCGCCTGGTATCCGATCAAGGCGGAGGCCATGGTGCGTCTGCACCGCTACGCCGAAGCGGCGGAACTGCTCAATCGCACTCCCGAGGCGTTGATGGCGGCCAATCCGCGTCTGCAGCGGCTGTGGGCCCTGTCCATGCTGCGACTGGGACGGTTGGACGAGGCTCGCCGGCTTTACGTCGAGTTCATGTCCTTGCCGGGGAGCAGCGCGGAGGAGCGCCTTGCCGCCCAGTTGGGCGTCGGAGTGTGTACCTTGCGCAGTGGATCCCTGGCGGAGGCGGAGTTGCAGTTGGATCTCTACGCCCAGGAACCGGGCCGCCCCCGTGTCGATCTGCCCTATGCCGTGGCGCGGATCGAGTTGCTGGTGGCCTTGGGGGATGTCAAGGGGGCCTCCTCGGCATTGGACGGGGTGTTGAAGGGTTTGTCCAACCGGGAAAGTTCGGATCAGGGCAGTGTGGTGCGTCCCGATTTGGCCCGTCTGCTGTCTCGGGTGGGGCGTTGGAACGATGCGGTGATTCAGGGGGAACGACTGCTGCGGGAGGGGGATTCCTCCTGGTCGCGTCGTCTGCATGCGGACCTCTTTCTCAACTGGATGAAAACGCCTGTGGACCCCAAGGCGGTCGCGGCTTATGGCGGGGAGGAGGGGGTTCTCTTCCGGGCGGCGTTGCAGCGCCGACAGGCCATCGAAGCGGTGAAGGCCGTTTGGGGACAGGCGGTGGAGCGGGATGCGGCGCTGGGTCATCTCCTCTCCCTGGGGGTGGCCGGACCGGCCGGTCTGCTGGACGAGGGTGGTCTGCTGCTGCCGGAGGGGTTGGGGCTGGAAGCGCCGTTGCCCGATCCGGTGCGGGGCCTTTACGGCCGGTACCTGTTGCGTGCGGGGCGTGGGGAGGCGGCGTTGCGTCTGTTGGGCAATCTGCCGGGTGAAGAGGCCGATACGGTGCGTTTTCTGGCGGCGGTGACCGGCAAGCCGGGCGAGGTGGGTGTGGACACCCTGGCGGCCCGCTTCATGGACGGGCGTCAGCCGGCGCGCTGGGTTGCTCCGGTTGGAGAGGCGTTGCGTCTGTTGTCGAAGGCGGGGCGGATGGAGGAGGCGGCCAGGCTGGCGGCCCGTCTGGAAGGACGGGAGGAGGCGGAAGCCCGGCAGGCGTTGGGATTCCATCGTGCGCTGCTCAAACAGAGGCAGGGGGATGTGGCGGGCGCCTTGGCGCTGGGGCTGCAGGTGTTGTATGGGCAGCCGGGCCGGGAGGCGGCGCCGGCGGAGGTGACGGAGCTGGTGGCGCAGTTGTTGGTGGCCAATGGTTTTGTCGAGGAGGCGGCGCGTTTGCGCAAGCCGGTGGTGGTTGAGCCGGCGGCCAAAGCGGCGGCGGAACCGGCCAAGGCGGCGGAACCGGCCAAGGCGGCGGAACCGGCCAAGGCGGCGCCCGAGCCGGTCAAACCGAATGCGGTGCCGGGCAAGCAGCCGGCTCCGGTGGCGCGGTAGCTTCCTGGAAATATGGGGGTTCGGGGGGGATTATCCCCCCCCCCCGACGGGTCCAGGGCAGCGCCCTGGGACTTTTCTTTTGACTCTTCCTCTTTTCTATTGCTTTTACCCGCCCAGAAAAACGGGAGTCTAACCTCCGGGGGCTTCTTCCCGGAGGTTAGACGATCCGGCGGGTATTTTATTACCTCCATCGAGCGAATCAGCTTCACCGATTCGCTCGATGGAGGGCCAGACGGTGGTCAGTCTTTGTGGGCAATTTGCCAGCCCTGGCCAAGACGTCAAAGTGGTCACGTCTCTTGGCTGGTTGCTGTGTGTTTGCGACACAGGTCCGAAATCGTATCGATCAACCTGTTGATTGGTTCGGCCAGCCGCTTCGGTAATACGCGGTGCTGTGTATGAGTCCTCATGTCGGCATCCCAGTGATGCGCCACCCACACGTCCTCTTCGGGGTGATCATTGTTCACGCGGTTGCGATACTTGTATCCAACGAGCGCATCCGTGTGCGACAGCAGGGTGTACGCCATTGTCATGTGGAAGCGATGAGACTGGAGATCAGCCGGTCCTTTGGGGCGTGGTAGGGTCAACCGCAGACATCTCTGGTCGTTGAATTTACTCCAGTCTGGGCCAACGACTTCTCCCGCGTTTTTCAGCATCTTGCGCGACTGCTCGTTCTTGCCATTGACCTGGGCAACGGCCACCGTACCCTTCTGGTACTCCAGTTTCTCGGCAAGCCGGTTCATCCATTCTTCTATTTTTTTCAGGGTGTTGTCGTCGGCAAATATAAGAAACTGATGCCGTTGATCGTCGTCAAGGAACGCCGGCAATTGGGCGTATAGGGGGTACAGCAGGTCGTGGAGATAGATGTAGGTCTGCCGACGCCCTTGCTCGTGGTTTCGAGTGGTCGCGGTCAGTACCTGCTGCGCCCACTCGGGCGTGATTTCGTCCAGCGTCATCTCGGTGATGTCGATGGAAATGAGCGGAAATCCGAGCGACTTCCCGATCAGCGCCTTGTGTCCATCGAAGGCATGTCCGAGTTCGATTTCAATGCCACCCAGCACCATTGGCTTGGCCACTAACTCGGCGCGGCAGTAGTTCAACACTTCCGCATGGACGGCGCGGCTTTCCAGATTGGCCTTGAGTCGTCCCGCACGGGCGCGCGCCGCATCAAGCGTCCTAGCCTTGTCGGCGTATCCAACCTGGCCATCTTCGCGCACGTAGAAACCGGAGAAGGCAAGGACGACATTGAGTTCGTCGCGCCGCCAGGCGAACGTCGCAGGATCGCTGGCGTAGTTCACCGGGTTCATCGCACGATTGATGAACATGATAAGATGGTTGCCAACTTTGTGCTTGTTCCGGGCTTCGGCTAACGCATTGAACAATCGCTTCCACTTGGTCATGCCGGGCGATGTGTCGGTACCCTTGATTTCTTGCAGCAGTCGCTCGATCTGCGTGCCGCTCAGACCTCGGTTGGTATCGGCGAGCACGCGGCACACGGCTTCAAGATGTTGTGAACTGAAAGGTTCAATTCGCGTCACCAATGCCTATTTCCCTCGTCAGGCATCAGATGATGGCCTGCAAGCCCTTGTCGGCGATGACGTTGAGCAGTTTCAGCGCCGGCCCCGTGGGATGGGTTTCACCTTGCTCCCACTTGCGCACGGTCGAGGCCGAGGTGTGCAGATGAAGAGCAAATACCGGTTGGCTGAACTTCAAGGCTTCGCGCAGGCGTTTGATGTCGACGGCACTGAAAGCCCGCACCGGCGGCGGGCAGATCGTGTCGAACTCGCGCATCGTCACCTTGCCGATCGCTCCCGCGTCGTGGAGCGCAGCCAAGTCGCTACGAAGGGATTCAATGATCTTGCTCACAGTGTACCTCCAGTAACACGCCCGACTGCATCGCCCTCGACAAAGCCTCGGCGGACAGTTCCAGAAACACCTTGCCGGCAAATTGCAGCGCCTTCTTCTCGTCTTGCGTGATGTTTGCCTTGGCGCTCTTTGGAAACCCATGCAGGAATACGCAACGGCTACCGATCCGCGCTGACAACAGCGTGCGGTAGCCGCCGCTCTTGCCGCTGCCGGGGCGGGCAACCCGCTTCTTGTAGAGAAAGCCGCCCAAATCCGCGTCGATCAAACCGCTTTCCATCTCCACAACCGCCTTGCACAGGACGGCATCGGGCAGCTTTTAGCCCGCCTGCCACCGCGCAAAGTCCCTTCGCTTGAGGATGCACGTCACCTTGACCTCCAAAATATACCCGAAACGGGTATACCTTTCAATCTCCCCCCGCAAGGGTCGATCAACAGGATGATCAACTCCCAAGGCCGGCCACGGCGGGCTCGCTCTTTGGCCATCTTTTTCGGGAAAAGGCCACCAAAAAGAATGGCCGTGAGCTGGGCGAGCCTGAAAAGATTGGAGGAAAAGTCCTGGGGCTTCACCCCGGACCCCGGGGGGACAATCCTCTACGGATCTCCGCATTCCCGAACGGATTGGATCACCGCCTGGAGAGGCTGCCCTTGCCCTCTTTCAACTGTTTCTCCAGATAGTCCAGCTCCTGCCGCACGATCTCCCGTTCCGCTGCGCCGGGAGGGAACTCCTTCAACGCCTCTTTCAGGTGCCATTTGGCCATATCCTCCCGCAGTTGCATGCGGTAGTAGCGCCCCATGGCCAGATGCCCCGCGCCCTTCTGTCCCCGATTGCCCTCCGCCAGTCCCAGCAGATAGAAGGGTTCCGCCAGTTCGGGATGGGCGCTGGTCAACTGACGCAACAGCTTGACCGCCTGTTCGCTCTCCTTGCGTTCATTGAGGACGAAAGCCAGTTGATATTTGAGATCGGGATGATCCGGCAAGGTCTGCAGGGCCAGCCGTAAATCGGCTTCCGCCGCCGACAGGCTGCCCTTTTCCAGACGCAGCACCGCCCGATCCCGCAACAGATAGGGATCTTTCGGATCCTCTTCCAGCAGTTTGTTGAGCAGGGCTTCGGCTTCCGGCAACTGTCCGGCATAGCGCAACGAGGCCGCCAGGCCGAAGAGGGCCGCCTGTCGGGCCCCGGGGTCGTTTGGATGCTGTTCGGCCCGTTGCCGGAACTGATCCGCCGCCTGGGCGGGATTGGTGGCGGTGATGGCTTCCAGCCGGGCCTGCACCCGTCCCAGTCGTCGCAAAGAGGTGGCGGAGAAGGGACGGGTCGGTGCCGGGGCTTCCGCCACCAGTTCCCGGGTCTCCTGGATGCGTTCCGGACCGACGGGGTGGGTCAGCAGGTAAGGGGGCGGCATGCTCATCAGTCGTTGTTCCCGGCTGATGCGTTCCAGAAACCGCACCAGCCCCTTCGGGGAACGCCCCGCTTTGGACAGGAGATGCACCGCCATGTTGTCGGCCTGCCGCTCCTTGTCCCGAATGGCGGCGATGAGTCCGCTCCGGGTGGCGGCGGCGCCGCCCACCAGAGCGGCTTCCGTGATCTTGCCGTCCTTGGCGGCGATGCCGGCCACCAGCCCCGCCGCCGTGGCGATCAGGGCCTGCAGGCCCAGGCGTTTGGCATCGCCTTCGAGCTGAATGTGGTGACCCGAGGAGAGATGGGCGATTTCGTGGGCCATGACCGCCGAGAGTTCGTCCACATCCTGGGCGGCCAGGATCAGCCCGCTGTGAAAGACGATGTGACCGTTGGGCAGGGCGAAGGCGTTCATGGCCGAATCGACCATGACGTGAAAATGGATGCGTTCCGGCGAAAGGTCGGCGGCTTCCAGCAGGGGGTTGCCGATCTCTTCCATCAGGGTTCCCGTTTCGGGATCGGTGACCAAGCGGATTGCTTCGGCATTCTCTTTGGCGGAGTGAAGGGCGGAAACCGGCAGGAAACCGATCAGTCCAATCAGTAAAACCATCCGGAAACGTGACAAGGGAGCCTCGCGGGGTGACTGGAGGATGAAGTGGGGAGAGATCTCCGGGCCATTTTGGTCAAGTTTGTACGATTGGCATGGAATTGGCGAGCTTTTTTCGGGGGAAAAGCCACACGGACGGTTCACCGGGGCCGGGCGGGTCGTACAGGGGGGATGAGGGTGCGTCCATGAGTCGTTTCGATCGTCTGGTCGGTTTGCGTCGTCTGCGGGAAGAGGCGGCGGCACTGCGCTTTTCCGAAAGCGTGGCCCGGCTGCGCGAGGCGGACAACCGCCTGCAGCGGCTGGCGGAAGAGACGGAGCAGGTGCGCCAGGAAGCCGTCACGGCGGTGCGGGAAAATGACCGTCTGCCGGTAAATCGCTACGAAGATTTCTACCGGGGGCAGCGGGTGCGGGAGTTCCATTTGCAACGGGACCGGCAGGAGTCGGTCAAGGGGATGGAGCTGGCGCGTCAGGTCTGGCAGGAGGCGCGCACCCAGTTGCGGCAGGTGGAAAAGTTGGCGGAAAAAGATGATGCCCGTTTGTTCGAAGAGCAGAAGCGCAATCAGCTCAAGGCGATCGATGAGGCCGGTACGGTGCGGTATCAGTTTCGGGACATGGAGTATGAGGGATGAGTACGGCGTTGAGACTGCGCGTGATGTGGACAGCCCTGGCGATCTTTTCGGGGTTGATGCTGATACAGGATGCCGTGGCGGCGGGGGCGACGGCGGAGAATCCGCTGCGGGATCCCATTCAGTTGCTGGAGTCGCTGGAGAAGCGGCGGCTGGATCTGGATGAACGGACCAAGCGGCTGGATGTGCGGGAAGAGGAGTTGAAAAAGCTGTCGGAGCAGTTGGACAAGCGCATGGCGGCTCTTGAGGCGTTGCGCTCCTCCATTCAAAAGGATCTTTCCCAGGAGAAGTCTCTGGATGAGGCCAACATCGCCAGGCTGGCCAAGATCTATTCCGGCATGAACGCGGCCCAGGCCGCCAAGCAGTTGTCGGGTTTGCAGCCGGAGGTGGCGGTGCGGGTGTTGAAGCTCATGCGGGAGAAGAACGCTTCCAAGGTGTTGGGCAAGATGGATGCGGACAAAGCTGCCAAATTGGCGGACAGTATCGGTTTGCCGATGGCGGAGAAGCGTCGCCGTCCGTAGTCCGTTTTCCCGAGATTCACCCCAAAGGGGCCGGAGGTTGATCCTTCCGGCCCTTTTTATTTCCCGTAGTCCTTGCCTTTGAAAAATACGGGGGTCCGGGGTGGGGCGGATCCCCAAGGTGTTGACGTGGCCTTCGGCGGGTCGAAGCGTTGAAGGTAATCCCCCCCGGACCCCCGTATACCTGAACGAGATACCCGCAATTTATCGTTCAAGTATTCCCCCTCTCCAGCCGAAAAGATGCTTCAGACAGGGAAATCGCCTTCGATCCCCCGGGAAACGAAGCTCGTATCGCCCTGTTATGGTTTGATTCGTCGCCGCGACGACAACCTGAAAAAAGCTCTCAAGCTTGCGGCTCCGGCGGACGATAAACAAAACAAGCCCACGGGGGCGACGGAAAAGAGAGTCGAAAAAAACTCTCAAGCTTCCACCCCGAATGGACGATAAACAAAACAAGCCCACACTGGCGGATCAAAATAAGGTTGAAAAAAACGCTAACGAAAAAATAGGATGCAGCCGATAAGAGTAACAACGGGAAATTGAACAGAGAGTAAAGAGTGAAAGATCTTAAGAGATGAAAGACATTAGCAGCAAGAGGATGTAACCATAAATTAAGATATATGCGATTCGTAAAGCGTGCAGGCCATGGGCCGCTCACCCGTTGTCGGCACGTCTCGTCAACCGCCTCTTGGAAGAAGCGATACGGACGGGATAAACGCCTTACGATGAAGCCTGCGGGTTAGGGTTGACCCGCAACGTAATGACCAACCCACCTCCATCCAGGGAAGGAAATCCGGCTTTTCAGGATTTACTTAGGAGGTCTCAAAATGCCGCTCTTCTTGAATACGAACGTTGCTTCTCTCAATGCCCAACGGCATTTGAATTCGTCCACGCTGGAGCTTGGCAAGGTGTTCGCCAAACTCTCCTCGGGGATGCGCATCAACTCGGCGCGGGATGACGCCGCAGGACTCGCCATTTCCAACCGGATGACGGCCCAGATTCGTGGCTTGAGCCAATCCATTCGCAATGCCAATGACGGCATCTCTCTGGCCCAGGTGGCCGAGGGGGCGCTGGAAGAGACCAGCAACGCCATGCAACGGATTCGGGAGCTGGCCGTGCAATCCGCCAACTCGACCTACAACACCTCGGACCGGTTGAGCCTGGATAAAGAAGTGCAGGCTCTCCTGGCGGAGATCGACCGCATCTCCACCCAGGTGGAATTCAACAAACAATCCCTGCTGGACGGTACATATCAAAACAAGCAGTTCCAGATCGGGGCGTTTTCCGGCCAGATCATCTCCTTCGGGATCGGCGGCACGGGCTTCACCTCCATGGTCGGCCTCTCCACCGTGACCATCAGTACGGTCACCGGAGCCAACTCGGCCATGCGCATCATGGACAACATGCTCAACAGCGTCTCCGACCTTCGGGCTAACCTGGGCGCCGTCCAGAGCCGCTTCGAATCGATCGTGGCCAACTTGAGCAACGTGGTGGAGAACTCCTCGGCAGCCCGCTCCCGGATCGTGGATGCGGACATCGCCCAGGAAACGGCGGCCCTGACCCGTGCCTCCATCCTGCAACAGGCGGGTACGGCGGTTCTGGCCCAAGCCAATCAGCAACCCCAATTGGCCCTGCAACTCCTCGGCGGTCGATAACCCCGGAAGTTGACAGCAGGTCGGGCAGCGGATGAAAGCTTTTCGTCACCGCCACAGGAGAGGTTTGCCTCGTGGCGGTGACGAAAGCGGAAAATAACCGGACCCGGTGCTTCCGAAAGGGTTTTCCCGGCGGAACGGATCCGGCAAGGGGACCACTGCGGGTCAAGCGATTAATTGAGTATATTTTGAGATAGAATAACTTTATTGATTTGGGCGGACGAAGGGCGTGTGACGGCTGCAAGGGTGCGGTCGTGGCCGAATCAAGGGAGCAAGGGAGAATCGTCATGGGCAACCGTCTGATGGGGCGAGGTAGCAGGAGAGAACCCGGAAATGACGGTGTCGTGTCGGTGAACGCGATCCTTGAAGGGGCTTGTTGGCCGGATACGGGACGGGCGGGCGATTGGGAGTGTTTCGAACCGACAGCCCCCGTGCGGATTGTGGCCAATCAGGAGATGCGCCAGTTCGAGGCCAGGAATGACGCGCGTATTGCCGCTGCGGAAGCGATGGCGATACGGGAGCGTGCAGGGATGGGGTGTGGAGCGCGCCCGGCGCATGCCGGGAGGAAGAGCGGCCTTCCGGAACCATGCTGCCCGGAGGGGCCCAAGGGGTTGAGCGGCCTCCTGTGGCCCCGGAGGCATGAGGGTGCGCTTCACCTCCCCCAAAATGAGAAGTGGTGTCGTCCTGCGCCCCGCGAGGCGCGGCTGGATGCGGGATGGCCTGGTGGGATCACCCGGTCGTTGACGGGCGATAGCTGGGAGTTGTGGCTGGAATGAACGGCGCACCGCCGGTCGCCGGGTCCGCTGTCAGAAGACGACGGTTGCAAGGTGGACGGCGTCCGGCTCTTTCGCAGGGGTGCGGAAGTTTGTCGGGAGGGTTCGGCGGCAGGTGTCTCGGCAGGGCCGGTCGGCAACGGGTTGTGAAGAATGGGTTTCCGGGCATGAGGGCCGAAATCCGCCTTGGGAAGGAAAACCACATCCCCTTGGCCGAACCAAAGGAGACCGTATCACCCATAGGACGAGAGGTTTTTCGGGTTGGTCCGCCGGGGCAGGGATCGGAGTGGTTTGTCCGGGACAGGGTGAAGCGGACGGGATGTCGGATGGGTGTGGGCGACAGAGGTTGGTGGACGGATCGATGCCGGTGAGGAGTTCCCCGTTTGGCAAGAAGGCCGGAATCCGTCTGACGGAAGGGGAGCGTGACAGCGCCAAGCATCCATGGGACAGGCAAGCGTTGCGGCATGGAGGAGCGGATCGGTTTTTTAAAAGGAAGGCGTGTTGCGTCGGATGTGATGCGGAAGTCCCTGCCGGTGAAACAGGGGCCGTGTCCTGAACGGAAGGGGTATGAACGCCATTTTTTAGGGTATTTCCGAAAAGGCGACAGTGTGTCGCGAGCCGATTGAATCGGCGTCTTTTTAAGGAAGACCAAAGTAAGACGAGCAGTCTGGTGCCATGAAGGCACCAATGGATCGGACGATGCGGCCCTTCGCCAAGGTGGAGGGGTGTCGTCAGGGTAGGAACCAGACCCTTGAAACGAGTGGTTCACCTCCAGTCAAGGAAGAAGTTAATTAATCGGATCAAGCGATCCGATCGATGGAGGATCGAACAATGGCTTTGTACATCAATACCAATGTCAGCTCCCTCAACGCTCAACGGCAGTTGATGCAGTCTACCAACAGCCTGGGGGTGAGCTATCAACGGTTGTCATCCGGCCTGAGAATCAACTCGGCCAAGGATGATGCGGCGGGCATGGCCATCACCACCCGCATGACCAGTCAGATTCGGGGTTTGAACCAGTCGGTGCGCAACGCCAACGACGCCATCTCCATGCTGCAGGTGGCCGAAGGCGCCCTGGACGAAACCACCAATGCCTTGCAACGCATTCGGGAACTGGCGGTCCAGGCGTCGAACGACACCTACACCACCTCGGACCGGGACAGTCTGCAGCAGGAGGTCAACCAGCTGCTGTCGGAGATCGAGCGCATCAAAACCGACTCGACCTTCAACAAGATGAATCTGTTGGACGGTACCCTGGTTGGGCGTCACATGCAGGTGGGGGCCTTTTCGGGCCAGTACATCTCGGTGACCATCGCCTCGGCGGGACGCAGCGGACTGGGGGTGGATCTCCTGGTGATCAGCGGCACGACCTTCTCCAAGGCGATGTCGGCCATCACCCTGGTGGATGGCGCCTTGAACAGCGTCTCCGATATCCGGGCCAGCCTGGGGGCCTTGCAGGTGCGCTTCGAGTCGGTGATCGCCAACTTGAGCAACGTCTCCCAGAACACCTCCGGATCCCGCTCCCGCATCCAGGATGCGGATGTGGCGGAAGAGACGGCGCTTCTGACCCGGAACACGATTTTGCAGCAGGCCGGTGTGTCGATTCTGGCACAAGCCAATCAGCAACCGCAGTTGATCCTGAAGTTGCTTGGATAAAGACGCCGGAACAAGACACGAACAAGGGTCTGGGCGGATCCTGAAATGAACGACCCACTACCGGTCATGGAAGAGAATTGAATTTGGCCAGGATCCCGAGACGGGATCCGGCCCCTGGAGGATCAAACGATGGCTCTTTACATCAACACCAATATCGGTTCCCTCAACGCCCAACGCCAGCTGATGCGTTCCACGAACAACCTGGGCGTCAGCTATCAGCGGCTCTCCTCCGGCCTGCGCATCAACTCGGCCAAGGACGACGCGGCGGGCATGGCCATCACCACCCGCATGACCAGCCAGATCCGGGGTTTGAACCAGTCGGTGCGCAACGCCAACGACGCCATCTCCATGCTGCAGGTGGCCGAAGGCGCCCTGGACGAGACCACCAATGCCCTGCAACGCATCCGGGAGCTGGCGGTTCAGGCGTCCAACGACACCTACACCACCACGGACCGCGACAGTCTGCAAATGGAGGTCAACCAGCTGCTGTCGGAGATCGAGCGCATCAAAAACGACTCGACCTTCAACAAGATGAATCTGCTGGACGGTACGCTGACCGGGCGTCACATGCAGGTGGGTGCCTTTTCGGGCCAGTACATCTCGGTGACCATCGCCTCGGCGGGCCGCAGCGGCCTGGGGGTGGACCTCCTGGTGGTCAGCGGCACGACCTTCTCCAAGGCGATGTCGGCCATCACCCTGGTGGATGGGGCGCTGAACAGCGTCTCCGACATCCGGGCCAACCTGGGCGCCATGCAGGTGCGCTTCGAGTCGGTGATCGCCAACTTGAGCAATGTTTCCCAGAACACCTCCGGCGCCCGTTCCCGCATTCAGGACGCGGACATCGCCGAAGAGACGGCGACCATGACCAAAAACGCCATCATGCAGCAAGCCGGCGTGTCGATTCTGGCCCAGGCCAATCAACAGCCGCAGTTGATCCTTCAGTTGCTGGGGCGGTAGTTCCGGCGCACGAAGGGATCGGATGAGTCGACGGTATCGTTTACGGAGTGGACGATATCCGCAGGGAGGCGAACCGCTCAGGGATGAATGGGATTTTCCCGCCGTGAGGCGCTTGATCAAGAGGAGGTTGCGATGGCGACTTGAATCGACAGGTCCTACTCCGGAGGGCATGGAGGGGGCTGCACGATCACACCGCGGCAGGCTTCGGATGACGAGAGGGGACAGGGATGTTCGGGCAGGAAGCCCGAAGAGCGCGCCGGCAGGGAAGCCGGCCTCGAAAAACGTAGCGTGAAACGGTTGTGTGTCAGCGCGATTTGAGGTGCAACGTCCTCGAATCGGTTGCAAACGGAGGGGACGGTCCGCAGGGCGGATCCTCTTCGGGAGGCGGATTTCGGACCACGGCTCACGGAAGAGCAGTGTCGGCAGGATGGCATTTCACAGTGGTCCGGGTGTGACGAACATCGGACATATACCAGCCGGATGCGGTTTTTCGGGAAAGGATTTCCCGGATTTCCGGTTGGAAAAAAAACAACAGGGTTGGGTTGGCCCTGTAAAATGATCGGCCCATAAAAGCCCAGGGAAAGGGCATTCCAAGGACGAAGTACTGTTTTGCTCAGGGAGAGTGCAAAATGTCTATCTCTGTCGTGACAAACATGTCGGCCCTCAACGCCCAGCGCAATCTGGCGAAGACGACCAACAATCTCAGCACCACCTATCAGCGCCTGACCTCGGGTCTGCGCATCAACTCCGCCAAGGACGATGCCGCCGGTCTTTCCATCAGCGCCCGGATGACGGCTCAGGTGCGGGGTATCAACCAGGCGGTGCGCAACTCCAACGACGCCATCTCCATGTTGCAGGTGGCGGAGGGGGCGCTGGATGAGACCACCAATGCCCTGCAGCGCATCCGTGAACTGGCGGTGCAGGCCGCGAACGAAACCTATACCACCTCGGATCGCGACAGCATCCAGCAGGAGGTCAACCAGCTTCTGTCGGAGATCGAACGCATCAAAACCGATTCGACCTTCAACAAGATGAACCTGTTGGATGGCACGATCAACGGCAAGCACATGCAGGTGGGCGCCTTCTCGGGCATGTATGTCTCCGTGACCGTGGCCTCCGCCGGACGCAGCGCACTGGGTGTGGATACCCTGGTGGTCAGCGGCGCCACCTTCTCCAAGGCGATGTCGTCCATCTCCCTGGTGGATGCCGCGCTGAACAGCGTTGCCGACATTCGTTCCAACATCGGCGCTCTGCAGAACCGCTTCGAATCGATCATCGCCAACCTGTCGGTGATGTCCGAGCGGACCGTTGGCGCACGTTCGGCCATCATGGATGCGGACGTGGCGGACGAAACGGCCAATCTGGCCAAGCATTCGATCCTGCAGCAGGCGGGTGTGGCGATCCTGGCCCAGGCCAATCAGCAGCCGCAACTGGCCTTGAGCCTGATCGGGCGGTAATCCGGGGCTAGGAAGGTGGCGGTCGGGGATGTAAAGACCGCCGCCTCCTTCCGGATCCCACATCGATTCGACCCGGCTTGGATGGGGTCTGGTATCGCAAAAGGAGGCGTTCCGAAAGGGTGTTCATCTTTTTTCGTACTGGATGTAATACGTTGAAAACTGTTTGTGCCCACGGACGGGTGTAAACCAGGGCTGGGGTTGCCCTGTAAAATGAATGCCCCACCTCCGAGCCACGGATGGCGTTTCCAAAAGCACAAAAGGAAAGTTAATGGAGGGTTGAAAAATGTCTATGGTTATCAACACCAATATGTCCGCGCTGAATGCGCAACGCAATCTGGCCAAAACCACCAACAGCCTCAGCACCACCTACGAGAGGCTGACCTCGGGGTTGCGCGTCAACTCCGCCAAGGATGATGCGGCCGGTTTGTCCATCAGTTCCCGGATGACGGCTCAGGTTCGGGGTATCAACCAGTCGGTGCGCAACGCCAATGACGCCATCTCGATGTTGCAGGTGGCGGAAGGGGCTTTGGACGAGACGACCAACGCCCTGCAACGCATCCGGGAGTTGGCGGTGCAGGCGTCGAACGAAAGCTACACCACCTCCGATCGCGACAGCCTGCAATTGGAAGTGAACCAGCTTTTGTCGGAAATCGAACGCATCAAGGCCGATTCGACCTTCAACAAGATGAATCTGCTGGATGGCACGGTCACCGGCAAGCACATGCAGGTGGGGGCATTCTCCGGCCAGTATGTCTCCGTGACGGTGGGTTCCGCCGGACGCAGCGGCCTGGGGGTGGATCTTCTGGTGGTCAGCGGCACGACCTTCGCCAAGGCGAACTCGGCCATCACCCTGGTGGATGCCGCGCTGAACAGTGTCGCCGATATCCGTTCCAACATCGGCGCCATGCAGAACCGCTTCGAGTCGATCATCGCCAATCTGTCGGTGATGTCGGAGCGGACCACGGGAGCGCGTTCCGCCATCATGGATGCGGACGTCGCGGAGGAGACGGCCAACCTGGCCAAGCATTCCATTCTGCAACAGGCGGGAACGGCGATCCTGGCTCAGGCCAACCAACAGCCGCAACTGGCACTGAGTCTTCTGTCCAGCTTTCGATGAGTTTTTCAAGGGACTCATGAATAAGGGCGCTTCAGGGACGGAGCGCCGGAAGGGCAAATCTCTGCGGGAGATGTTGTTCGAAGCGGCAGGGATGTTGGGAGGTTATGCGATGGCCTCCTACGAACGGGTTCAGGAGTTCAAGGATGCCCAGGACGGCCCAAAAAAGGCGCGGCGCAGACCGGATACGCGATGGCGGAAGGAGAGCTTACGCCATTTCGATTGAGGCTGGCCATCGCCGGATGGGGCAGATCGGATCCAGGGAAGGATCGGGGTAGCCGAGGCCTGAAACGGAACGCGGATGCGGGTGGAATGACCGGAGTGGCGAGATGCCGGGTGGTGCAAGGAAGCACTGCCCGGTGTTCCGGGAGGGGTCGCGTGCCCCCACCTTCGGAGGGATCGGAAGGTGGAAAATCCTGGACAGGGATGTACACTTCGGAAATCTCACCCGCATCTCCCGTTTGATAAAGACTGTTCAAGATGGATAATTGATTGGTCTATAAATAATAAAGGTAATGATATGAACAAGAGGATTGGATTCTTTAGTTCAAGGAGAGTGTTGCCCGGATCTGTCGGGTGATCGATTTAAAATACATATTTGAGGATGTTGTAACTATTAATATTAACAAAAATTTTGCTGTATAATTGGCGCAACCCGGTCCGGGACTCCCTGTTTTCGGGCTCGTGGAGTCGGCTGGCGGGCCGGATCGGGGGCTGAACAGGGATGAATTGTTTGAGTAATTAACAACCAGCAATCAGGGAGGATTATCGCTACAGGGAAAGTGGCTATGGGACGGAAACGGTCGGGAAAGGGCCTGACATTCGTCCGAGACAACGACTGTCCGCTTCGGAATGGCCTGACAGGCTTTGTCCGATCGGGACATTCCTGACGCCGCGTGTCAGGTTGCCGGGATCGTGAAACGGTCTGTACGGAGATGAGACCGGATCTGCAGCCCAAGGATGGGTTTGCCACGGCGAAGGTGCGCCTGCAGAGGGGCGGGGACTCGTGACGGCCTCGTGGAGGAGAGGTCGGCGTTGCGACCCGGAGATGGGTTGGCCACGGGAGTCGATTGTCCGCAAAAACGGAGCGAACAGGCCGGATTGCGACCCGGAGAAGGGCTTGAAAAGGCAACGTTGCGCCTGATCGAGACGTGGCAGCGGCCCGCCTGGACGCCAGGGCCGTCATGC